>CAKZGI010000253.1 GCA_936914905.1 uncultured Trichormus sp.
TATCCTGGTTCATGGTTGCTAATCCACACTTGTTTATCCTTATATTCTCCTAAAATTTGTGTATCTTGCAATAGTAGATGCTCCCAGCATCAAATGGAGCTTCGTTACTATAGGCTGACATTTCTATAAAGAATAGAAGATAGGTAGGCATTCTCCCTAATCTGTTCTACTATTTCTCTATAATTTATTCCTAAATTCTCTTTGATTATTAATGCTCCCAACGCCATCCTAAATATTTTGGCTGGTGCGCCTATTTCTTCTGAAAATATGGCTGCATATTCTCCCTCAAATTCTTACCAATGAATCATCTGCACCATTATTATCCAGCGGTTATCTGATGCTAGTTTCCCACCAAAGGGTAGTTCAAAGTTTTCTGGTAATGTTTCTTACTATTGCGCTTTTAGATACGTCTAAATATAGCTTGATGCAAGGGATTTTACCTATTTTAACTCTTTCCTTTACACTTTTCTCAATTTTTATACTCGGAATCTCTTAATTTATCCAGGTTTTTCGTTTATTCAGCAAGCCCTCAATCAACTAAATATTTATGCACATCATTACCGAGAGGAGACTTTCCGACTTTTGGGAAAAACATCCAAATGCACAAACTACAATAATTGTTTGACACTATCAGGTCTAAAGACGCGGGGATTCTTAGTTAAATGAGGAGGATATTCAATTTCCACAGCACGGGTAATTAAAGCTGTTCTAATTTCTTCTGGTAATCTTTCTAAGATGATAGAAGCATCAGTAGTGAAAAATTACTCTAACATTTCTACTTGCATGAATCAATGATGCCACGTTTTACTAACGGTAGAAGTTTTCCATATTCTTGATATTCAGCAACTAACATTGCTATCACTTCCTGAATATTTTTAACAGCTTCTTTATAAGAAGAAGCATGACTATAATATTTTTGAGTAGGAGATTTAGGTAAATGAACTAAATAGCAATGGAGATGACTGAAAATTTACAAAGGAGTCTGTCTCTGGCTTTCCATAGTGTTAATATTAGACCAGAGCCAAGGAAAGAATCAGGATTGGGAATAGTTAATGGTAGAAACTACCCATAAAGATGAAGATATTGATGACTAATTTATAACTGACCTCATATCCATAACATTTATGAAGTAGGCAAAACTAATGAACCAATTCCTAATGTGAATAAACCACAAATAGCAAGAATTACTTTTTCGTAAATTCAGGAATTCAGGGGAGATCTCTGTTGAGCTACCCGGAATACTTTTACAAGTCTAATGACGTTTTAAACAAAAATACCCTTGCTGGAAAACTCTTTGTTTCATGCCTTTTGTTCTGAGTCGGGATCCCATAATCTCTATCATGTTTTTCTACCTGTTCAAGGAGACTAGCAGGCAAAACATTTCTTAATGTCTCTAGCCAGTAATGAAATGTGTCCTTTGCTTCCGTTTTGGATATACCGAAATGCAAACCTAAAACCTCAAATGTTAGCATTTTCCTCAAATAGAACAGGCATAGACATACCTCTTATTTTATCTCTAGTTTCAGTTTCCGCCCTCCTCATTTCTGATTTATACGTATCTTTTTACTTTCTATCTCAGCTTGAAGTTTTTTATGCTGCATTTCAGCTTGGGCTAACAAGTCTTGAAACTGATGGTTAGTTATTCCCAGTATTTGTTTTCTACGATGTGGATATTCTTGAATATAATTAAGTAGATTTTTCCTTTTGGTAGACGCTCAAAATTACCCTCTAGCATTTTTTTGACACCAAGTTAATTTTCCTGACAGGTCTATTTATCTTCACTATTCTATTGAATAATGATAGTATAAGGGAAATTTATGTTTCTGATTCCTCTTCCTGAATGAATTGATGTTAACTTAGCTAATTTTTCGTTTACTTATTTATATAAGTAACTTTGCATCATCTCCATCTTTACCAAATTTAGTAATATGAAACAGACGAGTATAAATTCCTTTTATCAAAAGATAAATAAACCCGGCTTTTTGAGTGAGAATCTTAACTTTCTGATTTTCTAAGCATTTTTTCAATGGAAATATTATCCAAGTATATCAATTGATGATAATATGATATATATGAGCAATGGGAAATTAATATAAAAGATTGTGAAAGGTTAGACGATGTCTGATTTTGTGGCATAGGTTATAAATAGTAACGATGCTTTTTGCAAATTTTCCCAAATTAATTAAATTTGATTTCGTAAACACTCATGTCTTTAACTCCCCAATATCTTAGCGGTAACGATATTCGCACTTTATTCCTCGACTTCTACACCCAACGGGGACACGAACTGCTTCCCAGTGCTTCCCTTGTACCGGAAGATCCCACGGTGCTCCTAACTATTGCAGGTATGTTACAATTTAAACCAATTTTTCTGGGACAGCGCACACCAGATTATAAACGTGCTACGACTTCTCAGAAGTGTATCCGCACCAATGATATTGAAAATGTGGGACGGACGAAGCGCCATCATACATTTTTTGAGATGTTGGGTAATTTTAGCTTTGGTGATTATTTTAAAGAACAAGCGATAGCATGGGGTTGGGAATTATCAACTCAGGTTTTTCGTTTACCTCCAGAACGTTTAGTTGTCAGTGTTTTTGAAGAAGACGACGAGGCTTTTGGAATTTGGCGTGATGAAATCGGTGTAAACGAAAAACGTATCAAGCGCATGGGTGCAGATGAGAACTTCTGGGTTTCTGGACCGACTGGACCTTGTGGTCCTTGTTCAGAAATTTATTATGATTTTCACCCAGAATTAGGTGATGATAACATTGATTTAGAAGATGACTCCCGATTTATCGAGTTTTATAACTTGGTATTTATGCAATACAATCGGGATGCTTCGGAAAATCTAACACCATTGCAAAACAAGAATATTGACACCGGTATGGGTTTGGAAAGAATGGCACAAATCCTGCAGAAGAAGCCGAATAATTATGAAACAGATTTGATTTTCCCCATTATTGAAACCGTGGCAAAGTTTGCTAAAATTGATTACCATCAAAGTGATGAAAATACCAAAGTTTCCTTAAAAGTAATTGGTGATCACATCCGTTCTATTGTACATATGATCGCTGATGAAATTCGCGCTTCTAATGTTGGTAGAGGTTACGTTTTACGGCGTCTCATTCGTCGCGTTGTTAGACATGGCAGATTAATTGGGATTTCTGAAAAATTTATGAACCAAGTTGCAGAGAGAGCAATTTCTCTCTCTGAGTCAGTTTACCCAAATTTGCGCCAAAGAGAAGCTTCAATTAAAGCAGAATTGCAACGAGAAGAAGCTAACTTTTTGAAAACTTTAGATAGAGGTGAAAAGCTGTTAGCAAAAATTATCCAAGAGGTAAAACAAAAACGATTAACTTCTATTACTGGTGAAAGTGCTTTTACCTTATATGATACCTATGGTTTCCCATTAGAACTAACCCAGGAAGTTGCAGAAGAAAATAACCTCACTGTTGATGTGGATGGTTTCAATGCAGAAATGCAAAAACAGGTAGAACGTGCAAAGGGCGCACATGAAACTATTGATTTAACTTTACAAGGTTCTTTAGATAAACTTGCAGAACATATCCACACAACCGAATTCATCGGTTATGTTGCAGCAGCAACAACAGCAAGAATTGAAGTTTTGTTAGTTGGTGGTATTTCTGAAGAAGCAGCAGAAGCAGGAACAGAAGTACAAATTGTTTTAGATAAAACTCCGTTTTACGCTGAATCTGGTGGACAAATCGGAGATAAAGGTTATATTTCCGGTGACGGGGTCTTAGTTCGTGTTGAAGACGTGAAAAAAGAATCTGATTTATTTGTTCATTTCGGATATATTGAACATGGTACAATCAGAATAGGTGACAATGTAAATGCCCAAATTAATACCGCTTATCGTCGTCGCTCTCAAGCTAATCATACAGCAACTCATTTGTTACAAGCTGCATTAAAGAAAGTTGTTGATGAGGGAATTTCTCAAGCTGGTTCTTTAGTTTCCTTTGATGGACTGCGGTTTGATTTTAATTGTCCCCGCGCTTTAACGCCTGAGGAAGTTCAAAAAATTGAAGAGTTAGTAAATACCTGGATTTCAGAAATGCATTCTGCGAAAATTGAACTTTTACCTTTAGAAGAAGCAAAAGCTAGAGGTGCAGTTGCGATGTTTGGGGAAAAGTACGGTGATGAAGTGCGCGTGATTGATTTTCCTGGTGTTTCCATAGAGTTATGCGGGGGAACTCACGTTAATAATACTGGGGAAATTGGCGTTTTCAAAATAATTTCTGAAGCGGGAGTTTCTTCAGGTGTAAGAAGAATAGAAGCGGTCTCTGGTACTGCGATATTGGATTATTTGAATGTGCGTGACAAAGTGGTAAAAGACTTGAGCGATCACTTTAAAGTGAAACCGGAGGAAATACCCGATAGAATCAGAAGTCTACAAAGCGAACTTCGCAACAGTAAAAAGGAAATTCAAACCCTAAAATCACAACTTGCAATAGTTAAATCTGACAGCTTATTAAAAACTACAAAAACCGTAGCAGAACATAAAATTATTGTCGGCCAAATGGAAGATTTTGACGCAGAATCTTTGAAAGCTGCTGCGGAAAGATTATTGCAAACAATCCGTAACGGTGCGGTGGTTTTAGGTTCTATTCCCGAGGCAGGGAAAGTGAGTATTGTTGCAGCTTTCAGTCCTGAGGTAAATAAGAAAGGTCTACAAGCTGGAAAGTTTGTAGGTGCTATGGCTAAGATTTGTGGTGGTGGTGGTGGTGGAAAATCCAACCTCGCTCAAGCGGGGGGAAGAGACGCAAGTAAGTTACCGCAAGCTTTAGAAACTGCAAAAACTGAGTTGGAAAAATCATTAAGATAGGATTTAGATCCCCGAATCTTTTGAGAATTCGGAGATCTGTCTAATGTCTAATACCGTCTAATATCTAATACCATATAGATTCAAAGATTTTGTTAATTACTTCTGTTAATTTTTTACTTTTAATCTGACCTGCCTTATATACAATAATTTGCTTATAAGCAGTAAAAAGTGATTTTGTCTGATATTGTTTGCCTGATTTAAACCACCAGAGTTAAAATCACGATTATTTACTCCAATAGCACATATATCACCAATAGATTGATTGGTAATTTGACAAAGAATTAGGTCATTTTCCTGAAATGTAGTAATAAATAAAGCTGGTCTACGTTTTGTTTGAGTTAAGTCTGAAAATGGGAAGGAAACAATAAAAATATCACCTTTCATAAATTAAACCATGCTGCGTATTTATCTGGTTTTAACCAGTCTTTCTGCAGCGATGATCCACTTACAATCGTGATTTTTAGGATATTATTTTGCTAGTGTTTGGCTTACAAAAACTCTCTAATATATAAGATCTTCTGTAACAACGGTTCAGGTCATCTCTGTACTTCTTGCGTAATTTATTCTTTAATTTTTATTTGATATTTACCCTTTCCTATCTGTCAAAAGACATGATGTCATATTCGAGATTTTGTAAATAGGGACTTATACAAAAGTCAACAAGAGTAACGATAATTTATTAATCACTACTACCAGAGAAGATTAAAGTATTAATCAGCAGTTGTATTGATATATTCACTGTAACTTCACCAACTTCTATAGAAGGTTTGGGTACAGGTTGTCCATCTTCTTTCAATACTTCCAAATACAATCCTATAGGTTAGGTTCTTTAATATTTTCGTGTACTTCGGCTAAGGTATTGCCAATACTGACACAACCGAGTAAGTCGGGAAGATAAGCACGCTAGTTTGTCTCACCACATTCGTAAAAACTGTGTACTCAATCATTTATTCCTCTATTCCTCCTAATTTTGCCTGCTTCCAAATTGATGGAAGTGTACATGTCTCAGAAAAACGGAGAACAAACAACAAGAGAAACCAGAAGAGAACCAGACACCAAAACAGAAACTAGGACGACAAGGAGGCCATAGGGGAAAAACGAGAAGGGGGTTTGGTGGAGTAGATAGATTTGAGATACTGGGACCGCAAGTGTGTGGATGGTGTGGTCAGGGGGAATTGTTTGGCGAACTAATAAAAATGGAAACACAACAAGTAGGGGAGTTGGTGGACAGGCCAATGGAAATAGTAGAATATCAAAGATATACGTGCATTTGCAATGTGTGTGGGGAAACACAAATAGCAGACTCGTCACCAGAGATAGTACCGGGACAAGATATAGGAATTATACTACAACCTTTTTTGAGATGGATCAATAAGTACAGGTATTTACCCTATGAAAAACAACAAGAACTGTTGTGGGAACTGGGTCAAATAGAAAT
>CAKZGI010000254.1 GCA_936914905.1 uncultured Trichormus sp.
TCATGCGTGAGTCCTCTCAACTAGAATAAATACAATCGATATTCTATATATATATTATCAAGTGTATATTAGTTAAAGACTTTTATTGGGAGGTCACATGTTTGAATCTCGATACTGGGTTTTTATTCATTACAATGCCATGACAATTAAAGCTAAACAATTCACTCTAGATTTGTCCCCATTTATGTGTGTGTGAGTTAAGGTGAAGTTGATCTAGGGGACGAAGCATTGTTTGGGGTGGGGGTATTGCTAGAATGATGAGCATTCCTTGCCTCCAAATGTTTTAATATCCTTTAGATAAACAGGGTTTTGAAAGGGAGATGACATATTGTTGAATGATTGTTTGTCTATGGTCATTCACAAAGGCTTGTTTACATAGTGCCAGTAATCCGGTTTCTAAGTTCCGATAACCAGCACGTAGTGATGCCATGATGAATGCAAGCAAACATATAACACCCAGTGATGCCATGATGAATGCAAGCCAACATATAACACCGAGTGATGCCATATGAATGCAAGCAAACATATAATAACACCCAGTGATGCCACGATGAATGCAAGCAAACATATAATAACACCCAGTGGTGCCAAGATGAATGCAAGCAAACACATAACACCCAGACACTCAAGTGAAACACACACATAGCAGTGTACCATAATATGGTTTGCTGTGCACATACACACATGCATGGCTTGAGCCTTCAAGATTAGATGGCTGTGAGGATATCTTCTTCTTCTTCTTCTTCTTCATCTTGGCTGGCTATCTTCACGCTTCTCCCTCGAGATAGTGAAGAGATGCTCCATTACTCACGCCGCTGCATCCGCACGGCCATTCCTTCTGCTCCATTGCTCTCCTCCCCCCCTTCCTCCTCCTTTTCTCGCATTTCTACTAGCATATCATCCTCATCACCGTCGTGCTCGTTTTCGCTGTCATTTTCTTCTCGTTGTCACTCCACTATCTCACAGACCACTGCTTCTTGTTTGGCTTCCACTACACCGTTTGCTTCGGATTCTTTCTTTGCTGATGAAGATGTCACATGGAAATCTCTCGGCTTAACCCAAGATCTCATCGATGCCCTCGAACGAACTTCGTTCTCGCGCCCTTCGGCTGTTCAGGTTTCTTTCTTTTTTCTCTTTGAACTCATTTACATGCATCCATAAACATACACGTTGTTATGAACATCAGCGAGGGGTCATATATGACGGCAGTGTGGAACCAAAATTAAACATTTTCACTCACTGTATTGGTGAGTGTGGGGAGTTTGATAAGCGTCTTCTGACGTCCAGGAAATTGTAACAATGAACTCTAGCACCAGAGCGGGAGAGAGAGTGACTGATGTGTTGAGCAACGTTGATAGGCTGTAAAACAAACCGTAACGTTTGTTTCTGAAGCCTCCTACTTCTGAGATTTTTCCATGATTTTCCGTCTAAGTGGTTGACCTAAGAATATCCCATTTGTTCTTCGTTTCTGAATGGGTTTTTCTGTGGTAAATATGCAGTCACTCACCTAGTTTTACCCATGCTCTCTACCCCACAAATGGTGGGGTGGAAATTGGAGTTTCAGCTCTATAGTACCAGATTACTAAAATATTGTACTTCCTCTAATCTCCCTTCAATAACAGAGGTTGTCGAACACATGACGTTGGCTCATGCTAGCTTTCACTCTCCTAGGCAAACACTTGCTTGAAGTGTGCTGAATATGTTTGCTGATTCCAGGGTATTTGTCACCATGGGCCATTTCCATTGCCGCCTCATTGTTGTACAGCCACCACCAGCCCATGTCTAGCATCGGGAAATGGTTCAATGCGTTTTGGCTTGGGGAACCTCAAAACTAAACTGTCTGAAAACTTTGAAGCCTATTTTGAAACAAACCAAACTGTGAAACTATTTAAACCTAATTGTTTCCGTTTTGTTCCATTACTTCTTTCTCGTCACCATTGTCATCATCATCATCTTCTCTTCTCTTTTCTTGTTATGAAATTCGATCTTCCTTTTTGATCTTGCCCTTATTCTCCCCCTCCTTTTAATCCTTTATTTTGATTCCTATCACACAATGACGTAGACAAGGCTTTGTGCATCGCATCTCATTTCAATCGAATCAAGGCTTTCCCATTGACACAGTCAAATGAACCTTTCTTAGTCCCTTTTACAACCACTGTTGATGCTTGACTCTAGGCCGTGTACAAGATATGCAAATCTTTAATGTCGATCTTATTGATGCCTTGACTTGCTTATTGTGAGTGATGCACTTTCATACATTTGCATTGTGGATTTAGGTGTATCTTTACAAACTTGTGTTCTCTAAATATAAGTAATAGAACAATGTCCAATCCTTTTCGATTTAAGCTGTGTTGCTTTGTCGTAATATTGAAATGACTTTGTTTTTTTCATATAATTGCAAGTCTACTTTATATAGGTCATGCTTGTATTTTTGATAATGCAAAGTGACGGCTTAAATATGGATTAAGCATAAGACAATATTTCTAATATTTCACACTCTACCTTACATACATGTCAAGGTGTCGATAAATGCCAACCAGAATCTAAGGTACTAGAAGCAACTATAAGACCACTTTCTTAAAACTCAAACAGCTTTTTGATTATCAACTATTGCCTGAGTACTTTGAGGTCGCCACCTTAGAGCCGACGCCCCAAGGACGGTATGGCATTTCCTTTCGGAAGTTCGCTGGGAGCTAAGGCAGTTTAGCAGGTGAGGTGGTTCCAAGTCCTGCACTACCTGTTCCTTCAGGGACAGGTGGCTCCCCACCTCCTCAGAAATGGGGAGACTCCAGGGTAAATTATTTAAAGGAGTTCATGCAACGGAGTGGTAAAGCGTCTGCCTTACGAGTCGGGGGCTTCTAGGGGATAATGCCCCCCTGGTGAGCTTGATGTTCATCATGCCTTAGTTCCTTTTGCGATTGCAAGCGGGAGGGGTAGAAGGTCCCTTGATACCGGCTCATAAAACAAAACAAAAAAGACATTTCCTGGTCATATTTACTAAAATTACGAAGATAGAGGTAGCACAATTCCTAACATAAGAGGCATTGAGGTTTTCATCAATTTCAGTAATTTGTTTCCAGCTGCTCTATGATCAACACGTCATATTTTACTTTCTCAGAGTATAGTTACCCTGTTCGATATTCTCTTGTTGTGTGATTACCTACAGAAGATTACATTGTTACATATTGACCTTGGAAAGATAAATCATGATTTTCCTCATGCGTCGAGTCGGATTTAAGATTTCTAAGAGATTCAATATCTAATGAGATAATTTAAAAGTTTTCTATGGAAGTGCACTACAAATTGGAATGTTTGAGGTAAATGATTCTTCTTTCTATCATAATGAGTCTTTTGTCTATGCTATTTAGTTATTTTGTAAACGCAAGATGAGTGGGCTACTCAACTGCTTTCTTGAATCTCTTTATATGCCTATCACAAGGTTCACTATTGAATTTCCTTGGGTGTAATGGAAGTACACAGATCTAGGTCTATGCACACATTATTTAAATGGATTGTCTATTTGAAAGCTGGTTGCCCTTAATTATATTTTAAATATCTGCAGGCGATTGCTATACCATCCATCCTCAAAGGTGGGGATGTAATAATGGCAGCAGAAACTGGAAGTGGAAAGACGCAAGCGTACCTTTCTCCCATCTTCTCTAAATTATTAGAGAAACATGGAGCTGAGACACCAGATATGTTGGAGACAGAAACAGGTTCAAGTGTGACATATTTGGCTAAACCCCAGGACTTTGCTCTTATACTATGCCCAAATTCTATGCTCTGTGAACAAGTTGCGGCGATGGGAAAGGGCCTATGTGATAGTAAAGGGACACCACTATTGAAAATATCTGTTGTGTCAGGTGGTCAGGTTGGTATATTTTTGTTCCAATTGTTACTTGAGAAAGAAAGAGTGTTAAAGGGAAAATGGAATTAATAAGGATTGAAATACATTCCTGAGGTATCCGCCATATCATCAATCAGGGCCATATAAATACTGAATACCATGCATGATGTCTTTGGTGGTCTCTTTCTCTCTAGACAAGTGCTGGGGAGCAACTGCACTATTTTATTAGTTTGGTATTGCCTGATGAGTATTATCTATTTATAGCAATCTAGGTCTAACCAATGTGCATTCCTGAAGTAATTTTTAGCAATTATAAGTTTTTTATAACAGCCTCATAATATTTGTATTTTGTGATCTTCACGCATTAGCCGCTAGCAAAAGAAGAAAAAGACAGTTTTGCTGCGATCTTGACTGTTCTGGGGTGCAGGGATGGGAAATTTATCCCCCAAATATAGTTGTGTCAACTCCAGCGGCATTATTAAATCATCTTTCTGGCTACAACCCTAGGTGCCAGTGAGAAATGCCTTTCATATCATCCATCAAGGCCATATAAAGACTGAATAACATGCATAATGTTTCTGGTGGTCTCCTTCTCTTTAAACAAGTGCCAGGGAGCGGGAGCAACTGCACTATTTTATTAGTTTGTATTACTTGACATGACTATTATCTATTTATAGCAATTTAGGTCTATCCAATTTGAAGTAATTTCTAGCAATGGTAAGTTTTCTTTTCAGAATAGCCTCATAATTTTTGTATTTTGTGATCTTTATGCATTAACTGCTAGCAAAAGAAGAAAAAATAGAGTTTTACTGAGATCTTGACCGTTCTGGGGTGCAGGGGTGGCCAATTTATCCCCCAGATATAGTTGTGTCAACTCCAGCGGCATTATTAAATCATCTATTTGGTTATGACCCTAGGCGTCGGCGTAGAAATGCCTTTGTACGTGATGTGAAGTATGTGGTAAGGTCTCTTACAGACACCCTCAACTTTTTGAGATCCTTTAGAACTTTGCCTTGACTAATTTTTTTAAAGACTAGGTTTTTGACGAGGCAGACATGCTTTTATCGGGGGGTTTTGAGAATCACGTTATGAGGCTTATACACATGTTCCGATTGAAGGAAAAACAGATTGCCAAATCAGCAGCATCAGAGTCCACTAGTGAAAGTGGAGACTTCAGGCCTTGGACAGAGTTTGAGCGTGCTGAAACTACTGCAGAAGATGCATCTGATGCTGAAGATAATCTGGATGATGAGAGTGATGAGGATGAAGAAGAGGAATCCAGTGGGTTAAATGAAGGTGAAGCAAACATAAAACGAGAAGACATGCGAAAAAAAGATTGGCAGAGGTCAAGAAAATTGTATACAAGGAGTAAACAGTACATTTTTGCTGCAGCAACCCTTCCAGACTTGGGAAGGAAGTCCCCAGGAGCTGTATTGAAGAAGCTGATGCCAGAAGCAAAATGGGTGAGCGGAAATTTCCTTCATCACCGAAATCCCAGGTCCATAAAGTCGATATTTAGTTTGTGTAAGCTGAGATTTATTCACTTATAGATCGATGTGCACTTCGTTTTAATTTATTCTAGGAGATGCTTTTAAGTGTAATATAATGCCGAAAGATACTAAGAATAAAACTGTGGATTAGCCTGCCTGCTGCTGCTCTCCTTTCATATTCCTATGTTTTACACAATCTTTTTATTGTTACAAATAGAATGTAATGGTGTATGGGTTCATGTGAAGTTTTGATGCATTCATTTTGCGTGAGTATGAATTGCTGATATACAGGTGAACTTGTCTTAATATCATTATTTATTGAGGGAATATCTTGGGTTAATGTTTTCATAGTGTTCTACAGGTTGCGAGAACACTGGGTAGAGGTCAATGGTAATACACAAGTTCAAACATTATTAGACACATTGTCATCTGTAGGCTCAAATAATGAGAAGTTGCCTACAAAAACATTGGTATTTGCCAACAGTGTGGAAGCGGTGGATGCTATTTGTAGAATACTCAAGAAAACACACATGGAATGTCTTTGCTATCATCGAGACATGACTTCTGAGGAGCGTGCAAGAAACTTGATTTTTTTTGAAGAGAGTGGTGGTATTCTAGTTTGTACAGACTCTGCTGCACGTGGCCTTGATATTCACAATGTGAACCATGTAATCCAGGTGATTTCACAACAATAGCTGTGTGATCAAAGTTTCATTATCATTATTTATTTCTGGCTTTATGGCATACATGCCGATCAAACTAGAAAAGGATTTTGAGTTTCTCCCTTAGCCACACGGTTCATGTAGGTGGGATACTTCGGTTTGGGATAGAACTAGATGTGTATGGCTCCAACAATGAAACGTGAAAGACTGGATGGAGACGCATATGTGACGGCAGATCAAGGCGAAATGCTACGTCGTTGACTTGACCAGAAATCACAAATGGGC
>CAKZGI010000255.1 GCA_936914905.1 uncultured Trichormus sp.
CAATGGAATTACACCCCTTAACCAGAGTTACAGGTTATTTAATCCACTATCCTAAAGAGTTATCAGGTATAAGTTATCAGTTATCAATTACAGATCAGTCATTTGCTGCTTTTTCTTACTTTTTATTCGCAGCCCAAAAAATAGCAGTATCTTTATACTATTTCAACATTGGATCAGGCGTAAGAAGTGTCATCTCCTCCATCTGTGCGTGTGCAATTAGCATTTGATCAAAAGGATATGGATGATTTAAGGCTAAAGTAGCCTTTCGTAATGCATGAGAAGCCGTAATTTCCAAATATCTTGAATATCTTGCACCTAACCGCACCATGTCGCTAGAAATGTAACTGTCTAATGGTTCTGGTAATGGTAACTTACCAATTGCAACTTTTATCATCCTTGGAAATATGCTGGTAACAAAAAATGATGGAACAAGGAAATTTGCCAACAAATGACTTTGAATTATGGGGAAGCTTACGTAGTGCTGAAATGGATTTTTTTAGAGCTAGTTGGGAGTTTTTCAGTCGCTCAACAGATAAACAGTTAACAATTAGGCAAGCTCTCAAGAGTCCATCAGATAGAACCACTGCTTTGAGAATACTATTCTAATTAGAAGTAGAAGAACGTTTGTCATTTTTCAATGAATTAGTTGATCTAGCTAGTATTGGTCATTCAGATATTGAACTAGTTAGAGAAGTTTTACTTTCGTTACCTAAAGAGTTTTTACTAGCTAATTTTGAAAAAAGTGCTTAACCTGTATTAATTAATGCAACTCAGGATCCTTATGAAGAGTATAGACGTTTGCTTGAACTGTACCTTGAAATTGACCCTGATTTAACACATAGATTAGCTATGAGAGCATTACAAAGTGACGATGAAGATATTCTCAAAGCTGGTGATTTTCTAGAGTTACTTGATAATAGCTGACTCAGAGACTATGTATAAAGTAAATCTTAAGTAGGGTGTGTTATTGCGTTAGGCGCTTTGATGATTTTTCCTCATGATAAATCATATGGAAAATATGCGCCTAACCGTTTAGACCCCTATTTACAAACAGCAAGTTGCTAAAATCCCATTGCTCCAGCTACAGCTTTTAGGTCTGCGGGAATACCTTGTTTAAAATGACTGTGACTGTGTTTAATTGCTGTATCTGGGTCTTTCAAACCATTACCTGTAAGGACACAAACCACTGTTGCACCTGTGGGAACTTGGTCTTTTACCTTTAACAACCCAGCTACAGAAGCTGCACTGGCAGGTTCACAGAAAATACCTTCTGATGATGCTAAAAGTCGATAAGCATCGAGAATTTCTTCCTCTGTGACAGCGTTAAAACTGCCTTGACTAGCGGTTTGGGCTGCTATCGCTTGATCCCAACTCGCAGGATTACCAATACGTATTGCTGTGGCTAAAGTTTCAGGATTTGCCACCGGTTTACCACTTACCAAAGGTGCAGCACCAGCAGCTTGAAAACCCATCATTTTCGGCAAGCGATCGCACTTCTCATCTTGATGGTATTGACAAAAACCCATCCAATATGCTGTGATATTCCCCGCATTTCCCACCGGAATACACAACCAATCGGGAGCATTGCCCAAAGCATCCACCACTTCAAACGCGCCAGTTTTCTGCCCTTCCAAGCGGTAAGGATTGACAGAATTTACCAAAGTGATCGGGTAATGATCCGCCATTTCCCGGACAATTTCCAGCGCCCGGTCAAAATTTCCCTTAATAGCTATTACCTCAGCCCCATAGAGTAAAGCTTGGGCTAACTTACCCAAGGCCACATAACCATCAGGAATCAACACAAAGGCATTCATCTCCCCACGCCGCGCATAAGCAGCAGCAGCAGCGGAAGTATTGCCTGTACTAGCACAAATTACTGCCTTAGCCCCGGCTTCCTTAGCCTTGGTAATGGCCATAGTCATACCCCGGTCTTTAAAACTACCGGTGGGGTTTAGTCCGTCATATTTAATAAATACCTTGACTTGTCTGCCAATGCGTTCTGCGATCGCTGGCACTGGAATTAAAGGTGTGTTACCTTCCAAGAGAGTAACTACTGGAGTGCTTTCGCTGACAGGCAAGTATTCACGATAGGCTTCTATCAGTCCGGGCCAAGGTTGGCGATGAGATTTAGCAACAGACAAGCTCAAAGTCACGGGATTCAAAACTTCTTAACTAGAGATTTGATATGGGAAAATGGGATTTTGTTTATAGTGTCAATCACTTTACCACGCTCACGGCGATGTGATCTGAGGAATACAGTCACTCTCATCGTAGTCTCTTATGATTAAACCGCAAACCTATCAGAGTATGTGATTAAAAGTATACGATTTTTTAAGAAAGCTTAATATGACATTATTATAATATCTCAAATGGTGTGAGCTAAATTTGCAAATGAGTATAACCATGTCCACGTTGTCATCCAGTGTTGCCAGTTGCGAATCCCATAGCGAAATTGTCAAGAAGCTAACCAAAGCTTATTATCGGGACGATCAGCAAGAAAAATTTATGGATTTGCAAGCAGAAGTAGATTCTTTACTACAACAGTTACAGAACATCAAAAGTCAAAGACTAGAATCTTCTAGCCACGAAGAATAAATCAAAAAATTCAGCTAATATTCAAGGCGCTGGTCAGAAAGTAATCAGCGCCTTAAGCTATATATATGAGTATTTTCTACCAGTAAAGCCAGAGACTGATAACTATTGAGTTTACCGCGCAGTCAGCGTTTGCCAAGATTTAGTAGCAAAATCACTATAAATTACCTTCCCATTCAGCAAAAAAATCAGAGTCCGGGGGCGTATCTTATCTTCTCCCACACTGGAATTTGCATTGACTGGCTAAGTCAAAGCAGTTATAGCTGAACCAGAAATAGTCAAAACTACATCAACCTTAGTGTCATTAGTAACATCAATCATCTGCACAGTCCAATCATCCATTTTTGCTTTCATCACCTCAAAACCAGGAACTTCCCCACCAGAAATATCACCAGACTGCTGCAAGGAACGCCACACAGACGCTAAAAACGCCTTTACAACTTGAGGATTTTATTGATACAGTTCTTGAATAGACACAGGAGATAGTTGTACCCATTCCAATCCTGCAGAAGTTAAAGCTAGGGGTTTGGGTTGACTAGAATTATTTTCATGTTTAGGAAGAGGTTCACCAGCAGCTAGAAGTTGCAAAACTCCGGCCTGCATTTTTACAGCTTTAATAGTAGCAGTTTTAATTTGCTGTTCTTCATTAGGTAGCTAAACAACAATCTGCATAGTAGGATCAGCTGCAATTCTCAAAATTTTTCGCCAAAATTGTCCAGTTTGAAATTTCGGTAATTGGAAATTACTAAAAGGGTAACTTAAGCAATTTGTTCCATCATGAAATGCACTCACATTTATCTGAAACCATACTTGATCAGCCGGGATTTTTAAATCCGATTGAGGAGCTATATATAGCCAATCAGCACTATTAATCTGAGTAATTTGTTGCACTCCACTAATAATTCGACTTTCATAATCATTCGTCACCTCATTATTGAGTTGTGCTAACAAATCTTGCAGATAAGATAATGTTTCCTCATTAATATTTGCTTGTTCCTGCAACCAATAATTAGCAAGTTCTTCTCCCCTCTACACCACTAACATTAAACAAGCCCAAGCTAACATAGCACGTCTACTGGGGTTAAGCCGTAACGCTACCGTTGTCAGATTCCATAACTTACCTCTATCTGCTCTGAGTAAATTAGAAATTTCTTGACCATTATAGGGTAAAGCTGTCAAAACCTGTAAAGCTTTTTCCCAACGACCATCAATTAAATATATCATCACTTGTTCACTGGGATTAGCCCAACTTTTATCAGCTTGAATTTTGGTAAATTGGGAATGGAGGCTAATTAAATCAATTTGCGTCTGGACAGACTGTGGAAAAGGCATTTTTCTCTGTTTTTGCAGAGATGTCAACCAAGTATAAGCGGCTGTCCAAAGTCCATTTCTAGCCAGTGCTAAAGATTTTTGATAACCAAAATCATCAAATTCAGACTTGAGATCAATTGGTACTAATATCAGCTAATTACTAATTAATTCACTAGATTTGAGTTTATATACCTGCAATTTTGGCTTTAAATTTGCTGTTTGGTCTATGACCAACTCTTTTACATCACTACCTATTACTTGTTGCCATTTAGGTAGTTGACCGTTAGGATTTTCCCAAGATAAAACTTGCTGTAAATTGCGAATTTTGGGGTTGTAGTGAACTATTTGACCATAAGTAATTTGGTTATCTCCTTGCTTGTATTCACCGCGTAAATAAAACCAAAACCCTGGTGATAATGGAGAAGCTTCAAAAGCTTTTATCTCAGTTAAAGGTAAATTAATATTTCCTCCTTGCTTCTGTAACTGTAAATAATTTTTATCCAAGGGAGATTCCACAAAAGATTTTGTAACCCCAGTGATAGGAATTTGTGTTACCAGATGGTAGTATGTTTCTGGTTTAAATTGGAATTCTAAATCCTTGGTATGTTGATATACCCTTAATTCTACTAATTCTTGACAATAAGACTGACAATTATTGCGTTTTTGAAAAACTGGTAATAAAAAAGAATTTCGTTCCTGATTATCGTCATTATTGATAACCTCTAAAGATATACTTTCCCCAGCAATCCGGTTTTGTTTATTTAAGGCGAGTTGAATTTCTGCAAGGGTTTGGGGGATATCTTTTTTATTGACAGGGATTTGCTCCCAGGTTGGTAAAAATTCATTCAACCAGCTTACCTGTTCTGGATTAAATATGAAGAGAATGCTAATCCAGCCAGCAGCTATAATTACACCAGCACTGCTAAACAAAGTAGTCAGCATCAAGGTTGACAACAACCAACTGCGCCATCGAGATTATTTTTGAGTTTTTTTAGCTATCTTTTTTTTCGCATCAGCACCAGGCTGATTTATGGGAGTCGCCTTTTTCTTCAGCTTGCGCGAGTGCGTGGCCATTTTGGTTTTCAGTCAATGCAGAAAGTCTCTAGGGCCGAGTATTTTCGGAGCATCCCAATTTTGCAAAAATATCATAAATTGTCATTCTGTTAGCGAAGCGTGGCGTAAGGCATACGGAACGAAGTGAAGTGTATCCCTTCGCGAACATTGCACTGTGCTTCATACCCTGCGGGAAGCAAGCTACAGTATGACAATAAACTTACATATTTCAGATGCTCCCAGTATTTTTACTTTTATACTCCTGCTTTGATATGCACCACAATTATAAAGTTTAAATTTTTACATTTTACAAAAAATGCACAATTTATCCGGTCTACGTTAGGTAATTTAGCGAAAATTCTTTCGGGGTAGGGTATAGGGGACAGAATCATGAATCATGATCAATACCAAGCATTAACCATTACCCAATACTTACACACAAAAAAGGTTTGGTGGTTAACCAAACCTCGCTATAAATCCAGTGCATAACAACATCCCAAACCAATTTAGCCTGTCTGGTTTTCTGGTAGCATCTTCCTAGAGGATGTATGCAAATATCCTAAAAACTGATAAGAGTTGACACTGCCACTAAAAAATATGTTGGTGTCGCAATGCAAAACTTCTCCAGAGCTGAATGTTTACGCAAAAATAAAGGACGGGGGGTTATCCCGTCCGCACTAATAGCTTGAAAGTGGCAATACACCTTGGAATATGAAAAAAATAGTAGAAATAACATTCAATAGGTTGTCAGGATAGCAAATGAAGTCAACAACAAGAATAAGAATTTAGCCCTTAACCATTGTTTTATTCATTATTAATTCCCACAATTTTGATTAAAATAACATATTTTTTCTGTCATTATCTGCCAAAATGGCAAATTCCAAAAAACGTAAAGATTTTAGGTTTAGGAGTTATTAATCAGCTGTCATAATACTTGATGTATCAGGCATTTTCACGCAAAAGATAACAAAAAAGACGGGGTTGAACCCGTCTTCCGTATAACAATTAAAAACATCCTGGTAATTTCTGTAATATATCAAGTTACTTTGCCATACGAGTGCCAAAATGCCAAATACCAATTCAAAATTTGTAAATGTGTCATCTAATTGATAACTTATATAATTCGTAATTCGTAATCATACGTTATACATAAATATGGGTGATAGATATAACCCACATTCGGCACTTCATTTTGTAATATGTAAGGAAAGTGGATTAAATAAGGTGTAAGAGTGCCAATAATATCTACACACTAGA
>CAKZGI010000256.1 GCA_936914905.1 uncultured Trichormus sp.
GTTGCATTTTAACTTCAATTTCACCAGGGTCAGGGGGCATCATCTACCAGTTCTCTATCTACCCTTCTGGTTTATAGATATTACCTTATTTAATCCACTTTCCTTACTAAATTCTGACTGGATGAATTCTACTTTCCTTTCCTATCCGACAGCAAAGATGCACATCAGATGTTAAGATCAAGACATAAGCGTATTAAATTTTGTGGTTGGAGCATTTTAAAATAAGATTTAACTTGATAAACTGATTTATTAAGAAATAAATAATTAGTGTATTTAATCTTAGCCATTTCCAACTTTAGATAAAATACAATTTTTGTTGTAGCATACAGTTCACAAGGGATTCATATGTATGAACAAACTAGATTGACTTACACGGATAAAGAAACCGATAGCCTGATGAAAGTCCGTCTAAAATAGCCCAACAAATACAAGCACAAAATATTAATTTAGCCTTGTAATTTTCAGCCCATCTTCCAGCAGAGGCTTATACAGCATTGCAACATAGAGAGGTAATAGCTTCACCTGAAGATTGGCGAAAAGTCACCGATGAAATCGTACGTATCTTAGTAGATGCTCAATATGAAATCACTCATCGTCAAATTATGGAACAGATGAAACTGGATAATTTAGATAAGACGGAATCTGATCATGATATTTTAGCTGCTGCTTTGAAACTTACCAGTTAGTTTATTAAGGTTACCAGTTAGTTTATTAAGGTATTGCTTGTTTACATGAATTAACTCAATAGTATGTAAAATGAGTAACAGTCAACCCAAATTACTAGATGTAGTAGCATTAACAGTTGATATACCTGAATATAAGTTATTGCGTAGTCAAGTTGGTACAATAGTCGAATTACTAGCAGATGGTACTGTATTTGAAGTAGAATTTAGTGATAGTAATGGACAAAAATACGTATCTGTTGGCTTGCTTCCAGAGCAAATCATGGTTTTACATTTTGAGTCAATATCCTCTAATTTAGTGCTGGATAGTGTTGTATTTGAAGTAGAATTTAGCTAGACCCGCCACAAGCCTCAAACTCAATTTTTCGAGTCAGTATTGAGAGGAATGACGAGTTTTCTCATGGGTTGGAGTGTAGTGGTAATAGCTACAAAACGAAAATCCTAGAGCTTGACTGGTTGCTTCTTTTCTGTAGTCTGGGAATTATTGCTCTTGTTAACAGGTTGTGGATCTAAAAAAGCTTCTTTACCTGTAATCAATCGAGAGCGACGATTACGAGTGATATAATTCCACGCCCACTGAATTACTACTACTAATTTAGTATCAAACTCGATTAAGAAGTAGATGTGAATTACTAGCCAAAATACCCAAGCAAGGAAACCAGTGAGTTTGATGAAGCCTAAATCTACAACAGCTAAATTTTGCCCAATCATTGCCAAACTACCCACGTCGGTGTAATGAAATTCTGGCAAAGTATGACCTTGAAGGCGTAGTTGAATCAGTCCACCTACATACTCTCCTTGTTGTTTGGCTACGGGTGCAACACCAGGTAAGGGTTTCCCATTTTGATGGGAGAAGTTGGCTAAATCTCCAATTACGAAAATGTTTTTATAACCCTTGATAGTCAAATTAGGTTCTACAATTACACGCCCAGCGTGATCACATTCTACATCTGTACGTTCTGCTAAAATTCTCCCCAGTGCCGAACCCTGAACACCTGCTGCCCACAAGATAGTTTTTGAAGCAATTTCTATCAATTCACCATCTTGCCTGAAAGTAACAATGTCATTTTCAATATTTGTCACCCTGGTATTAGTGTGGATAAGCACTCCCAACTTTTGCAAGGCTGCTGCGGCTGCTTGGGATAACTCTGGTGCAATGTGTGGGAGAATGTGATCGCCCCCTTGCAATAGTAAAACTCTCGTTTCTGAAGTGTTAATGTTGCGGAAATCTTCTTGTAGAGTTTTGTATGCCAACTCTGCGATCGCACCTGCTAATTCTACACCAGTCGGACCACCCCCCACAACCACAAAAGTCAAAAAAGCACGACGTTTTACTGGATCCATTTCTTTTTCTGCCCCTTCAAATGCGGAAAATATCCGGCGACGCATTTCTATAGCATCTTCCACAGTTTTCAAGCCAGGAGCAAATTCTTTCCAGTTATCCTTACCAAAATAGGAATGGTTAGCACCTGTAGCCACAATTAATGTATCATAGGGTATTACTTCATCACCCATAATAACTTTTTGCGCTTTTGGATCAAAATTATTTACTTCTCCCAGCAACACTTTTGTATTCTTGCTTTTGCTAAATACAGAACGCAATGGTGCAGAAATATCAGCAGGTGATAGCGTACCTGTCGCAACTTGATATAAAAGCGGCTGAAATAGGTGAAAGTTACGTTTATCAATAAGAGTAACATTTACATTTGTGTTAGCAAGAGCCTTTGCTGCATACAGTCCACCAAAACCACCACCAATGATGACAACCTCATGTGATGGATTTTTTTGAAGTGAAACAACCATAGGAAATATTTCCTTCTGTTAAGAGTTATGTAACGTTTCTTAACAGAAATGTAACAAAATTATAATGTATTTTGCCGTTTATTTAGAACACCTAAAAAAATACTAACAGTATTCAAAGTTACGAAATAAGTCAACCCCTTCGGGGAATTAAAGACTAAAAGCTAATCAGTGGAAGCTTGTACTCACAGGTAGGAGAGTGAATAATTGAGAGAATTAGTAACCATTCCACAGCAATTCCTATCCAAATTAAGGCATGGTTAACAGCATCACCAGTGACAGCGAGGACATGACCAAGGGTCTTATATGCTGCTACTAAGGTGAGTTTGTGTTCTGGCATGACTCTGGTAAATACTAAACCTGTTTTCTACTTGTGCAGTATTTGCCGCAATTAAGTATCAGAAAGATATCCTAATTGTTCACCGGTGATAATTCTAGGGTTGCCATTGGCTAACCCAATCCGTTGTGCGATCGCAGCTGCTGTTAACCCATGATCACCTATTATCATAGTAACTTGAATCCCCGCACAATGACAAAGAGCGATCACATCCGCAACTTCTGCACGTGCTGGGTCAACAATCGCCACCAATCCCAAAAAAGTCAAATCCTGTGCCAACAAATTATTATCTGGCTGGTTTAATTCTGTGCCACCTTACCTTGTGGCCACCCATATTAAACAATAACCTTGACTTGCTATTGCTAATTGATCATTAGCTGCCACAATTTCCTCTGGCTGGGTTTCCATTAGTTCCAGCTTTTCCCCTGGATGCCATAAATACCGGGAATATTGTAACACATCTAAAGTTGCACCCTTGGTAAAATCAGATACTGGGAATTTGCAATATTGTCCAACTGCAAATGTCCTTCTAGGAAAACCGTCATCATGCGACGGTGAGAATCAAAAGGTATTTCCCGAATTCTTGGCGCTTGCTGTTGCAACTCCTCCAACTTTAACCCAATCTTAATTGCTGCCACCAATAACTCTGCTTCCGTAGGATCACCCAATGCTTGCCATTGATTTGAATTGGGGGGATGATTTAACCGTGCATTGGAACAAAGTACCGCACCAGCTAACATTAACCGCACCTCAGACTCATATTCACCATAGGTAATTTCTACTTCTCCCTTGGGTTCATAACCTACCCCAGTTAGATTAATCTGAGTATTGGGAATCCATAATTGGCAGACAGTCATTTTATTTTTAGTCAAAGTCCCGGTTTTGTCAGTGCAAATAACAGTTGTTGCACTCAGCGTTTCCACGGCAGACAAACGCCGCACCAAAGCATTCTTATTTGCCATGCCCTTAACACCAATAGCTAAGGCTAGACTCACAGTAGGTAGTAAGCCTTCCGGGACAAATACCACAATAATGCCAATCGCAAAAATGAAACTTTTTCTGAGTTGCATTCCCACCACTTACTTAGTAAGTAAAAAGATCACCACACCCATAGTCAGCCCAATGATAGTAATGATGTGAACTACTCTCGAAATCTGCACTTCTAAAGTTCTGGCTTCCCGCTTCACATGGGCTGTGAGATGGGCTACTTGACCAAATTCTGTATGAGAGCCTGTGGCACATACTACCACGAGTCCCCGATCAGAAGCCAAAGTAGAACCTGCAAATACCAAGTTACTAGCTTCGGAACCATGGATATTGTCTGCAGTGACAGGTTCGTAAATGCGGGGAACTGCCAAAGATTCCCCTGTGAGTAGGGAGACATCTATAAATATAAAGACTGACTATCAATAATTCTGGCATCAGGGGAGATTTTATCACCTTCTTCTAACTGCATCACATCGCCGCTAACTAACTCATGGGCAGGAATTACAGATAATTTCCCATTACGATAAACTTTAGCTTGGGAAGGTAAGATTTTTTTTAAAGGTGCTAAAGCTTTTTCCCCTTGAAACTCCTGCTAAAAACTAAAAATAGCATTAATCCAAATAACTGCCCAAATTGCCCAACCTAATTCTGATGTTTGAGAAATAAAAGCTAAAATTCCCTCTACCTACAACAGCAACGCCATAAAGTGGGTTACTTGGTCGGTGAAACGCAGAATTAAAAGCCGTGTTTGTGGTTCGGGAAGTTCGTTATAACCGAATTCTTTTAATCTTAAATTAGCTTCTGCCTCGCTGATACCTTGAGGAGTAGTTATTAGTGTCTTGTAGACATCTGTAGGTGTCAGCGTCCAAATATGAGAATTCAGATGAGAATTGAAAGGCATACTCTCAGTATCAATCTGGCTTTGATATCCTAGATACTGAGTCTATACCTCTTAATCTGTCGGAGGTGAGGGGTATGTTTTCTTATGTTTTCTAGGGTGGTTAGTATGTAGGGTGCGCTAGGAGCGTACATAATTTAATGTGTAGTTCATGATATTTTCGCGCTCCTAACGCACCAAAATTGATTCCAATTGACTTAATCAATTAAGTTACCTTACTCTCGTCTAACACACCCTACTGTCTGAGTCAGGATTTACAGGATTTGGTGATGTACAGGATAATTATTTCTAATATTTTAGTTGGTAACCGCTCAATAAATGGGGGCAGACTACCTTTTCAGGAACGATTTTACGCCATTTGAGGCTTCTCATTCAACGATTCACCTCGGATTATTGAGCGGTTACTTTAGTTGTTTGTTAATTTATATGAGATGCTGACAATTATGATGATGTATTTATGAGATACCCAAAACCAGAAGATACCGATTGAAATATCCCAAGAGTCCTTAGAATTAGTAGACTATCTATAATTTTCCGACTCAAATGAATCAGCAGTTAAATAAATGTATGAATAGCTTGAGATTTACTATTTTTATAGTGTTTGGATTTCTTTGGATTTCTTTGGATTTTCATGGACACTGCTGCTGTAATTGCTGTTTTAAAAACAGATGCTCAAGAAATTAGGTTTGGTAAAATAGGATTGATAGTTGCTATTTCTATAATTTCACCAATTATTATTACCCTGAGCTATGCAGCATTTCAAGGGACGTTTTAATGATGATTGTCTGAATCAGGATATCCACCATGTTGGTTTGTGTTGACTGTATTTACACTAGCTCCTTGAGCTTATAATACATTCTTCATTTTCTTCCAAACAGACTTTTATCTTGCAGTGTCAATAAATCCATGTCCTAACCAAGTCAGCCTCTTTGCCCTCGCTTGAGGACTACTACTTTGCATAGATTATACATCAATACCTTCACCCAAACCACCATCAATCATAATAAGAATATGGTGACAAATATGTTCATTAGTGTACCCATTGATTATTATCATAATAGGTGCACAACCTGATTCGTAAGCTTCAATTTGCAACAATATTTATCCGATCAAATCCATAATGACTAGATAAAATTTGGTTTCTATTATCTCTATCAGAAAACATTGTAGTAAAAGTAGTTGTAATATATTGACCGATACTATATCCCAAGCATAATTCAGATGTTTTCCAGTCTTTACCCTTGTCTCGTTCATTTATTGGCGGAAAGTAATTTAATTTATCTCCTACAATTTCTGTATCTTGATTATTCGTAACTTTTATGCATTGCTCAACTACCTCAACTAGGTTGAGACCAATTTTTTTTACTTGAGTTTCATCATTCCAGCCGTTTTTAATAATTAAGATTGCTTTCAAGGGGAGCATCCCAATTTGGCAAAAATAAAAGAATCCAGATTTAATCAAGTGGTTCTTCTGACTCCTGCTCAGATCCAAAACTAATGTCTAGCAGACAATCATCCAGGGTATGAATTATGCTCTGTATTTCATC
>CAKZGI010000257.1 GCA_936914905.1 uncultured Trichormus sp.
GGGGCATCATCTACCAGTTCTCCATCTACCCTTCTGGTGTTATAGATATTATTGGAACTCTTACACCTTATTTAATCCACTTTCCTTAAAAATTTGGAGTAACAAATACTACAAACTTTGATTTGTATATATCCTAAGACATTATAGATGTTTAGTGTCGCGAAAAACAGTGTATTGACAAATAGACTCATCCGAAAAATTGTAAATCTCTCTCTTCCTGGGATAAATTTACCCTGGCGTAATTCATGATCAGTCCTTATGGCTTTTCATAAATATCAATATAAGAATTTTTTAGCTGGTCATGATATATTTTTATATAAAATCAATACCTAAAACAGGGTATTATAAAAAGATGAAGATTTACGTATATTTACCTTTAAAAATATCAAAAATTTGTCAGAAAATTACTTCTCTAGCGGCAACACACTGAATAAAACTGTTTTATTGGAGTAAAAATAATCCATGGTATGTACTTATAGTACAGTATTTTTTTTACATTAAGATCTGAAAATTGTATCTAAAATCATAAAAAATACACAACACAGCAAATGACAACACAAAAACAAAGAAATTGTCCAAAACAGCTAATAGAGATAACAGACTTTACCGAAAATTGATCTTTTGCTTTGTTACGCCTGCTTGGCTATAGTCTCGTCATCTTTTCTCTGATTGATTACGCTGCAATACTGATACCCCCGCAGTTAACAAATCCCAATTGGGAATTTCAAGTAATGGGACAAATGGTGGATCATGTATGGTCTATTTTGCTGGGATTAATATTTGTATTTTTATACAACAAAGGCAGCATTAATAAATCTGAACAGATTTCCATATTAAAATTTTTATCGTGGATAGGTTTAGGAATCGGAATATTCTATATATTAATGTTGCCTTTGGTAATTAATAACAGTCTGACTATCTATAAGAATATCAATAATCAATTCATCAACCAACAGGGACAGCAACAAGAACAATTGCAACAGGTAACTAAAAAGCTAAAGTCCACTGATTCCATCCAAGAATTAAATAACTTAGCCATAATTTTAAATCTTACTAATGACAATATTTCTAGTCAATCAACCCAAGAATTAAAGAATAAATTATCTCAACACATTCAAACATTGGTTCAAAATTCTATCAAGACTGCCAATGCTGCCAAACAAGCACAGGTCAAAAGTTTAATTAAAATGCTGTGAGAATAAATTTAGGAACAGTAGTCGCAGGTGTTTGCTTAATTACTATCTGGAATATGACTCGTTGGATACGCATTATAGATAAAAATCTTGGATAAGAATAGGACTTAAAATGTTTACCAGTAGTCAACAAATGAAGAAATGAAGGCAACCATAAAAGCATTTTTGAGCCAATTCCAATCTTTACTTTCAATCCATAAATTTTACTTGCTAGGTCTTCTTACAAATTTGGTACTTTTACATCTAAATATCATTAAAAGCCATCAAATTGAAGGTGAATAAATTACATTTATGCCGTTTATTGGGCGGTGTTTTATATTTAAAATGGCAGCATCAGCAAGAAAAGAATAACCCCAGTTGCCTCTCTAATTTTTTGGGTGTAGGATTGCTATTTATAGTCATACTTAGACCTATAAATCTGTGGCATTTGGATATGGTGTTATTTAGAATTGGTCCAATTATTGCTGGTTTAGGTGTAGGTTTACTATCTTTTGGCTTTACAGGATTAAGGTATTATTGGCGCTTATTTTTAATATTGAGCCTAATGCTTTTTCCCTTTGGATTTATCAATGGAATTTTTAATTATCGCTTTCATTTTAGTGAAGTAACTGCTGCTATTTCGGCTTTTATACTGCATTATTTAGGATTTGGTGCTACGCATTCTGGAACTTTTGTCAAATTCCCTACAGGAGTCGTAGATGTTCTATATTACTATACTGGAGGGCTGTTAATCGTATGGCTACTACCGTTGACCTTACTGATTATGGTAGTGGTTTTTCCGTTATCTTGGGAACAAAAGTGGGGATTAGTTATATCTGCCTTCCCTACGGGATTTTTAGTTGGTTGTATTTGCGTTGCTTTGTTAGCTGTGCTAGTTAACAATCATAGTCTTTTTGACTATTGGCACAGCTACACAGGGGAAAAATTTTTATGGCGATCGCAACTATTACTTATGCAGCCTTATGTAATTGGATTCTACCAATGGAATTTTTATCTCCATCAGCTAACCCTAAACTAACTACAGAAGTTATAGATCCCAAGAGACGGTTGCTGCTAATTTATACCTGGTTAGGAATTATCCTCACAGCTATCTATTTAATAGCCAGCAAAAAACCCATAAGTATTGGCATTTTTCCCGATACTATAGCCGTGAATAGTTGGCAACAAGTTAAAATCAAGTATCTGAGTCAGTACAAATATAAAAGTCCGATCACTGATAAGTTTGAAATAGTAGAATCTCGAAAAGACTATAGCTATTTCAAAAACGGTCAGAAATTGGCAGTGCAGATGCGTTATGTGGTGAATACGAGAGGTCAGTCCAATCCCTTTGTGTACCAGCTAAGTAAGAACTTGGTTAAGGATAGTCAGAACAACATCAGACAGTTAAAAGAAGTTGGTTACTATACGCTCTATAACGATAGCAAGCAAGCTTATATAACAGCGTGTATTAATCCTCGGGGGGGTAGTACCGTGACTTCATCTCAATTTATGAAAAACCAGTATAAATACGATCTTAGCTAAAATCTTTTGATACCTTCGATTGCAGGTCAAAACCTGATCAGAGATGACCGCTGTATATGGACACAATTATCTATTCCTTTGGATGGATATTTGGCGACTGAAATTTATACCGTCTTAGAATATATCTGGAATGATAATTATGCTACATAGCAGTCTTTGTTTTTAACAAAGTATTGAGTATCCCACTTGTATTATTTAGTCCTAATATATTCAGATCAGCTTTTTCAAATTTATTAATGATCAGAATGGTCAGTTTCAAGGTGGTAAGTGAGTACTCTGTAAAAGTAGAAATTTGAAAATATACTTTTCGAAAAGCAATTTTTTAATTCATGGTCGTTTTTAAACAAATATAGAAGAGTCTCAATCAACGGATTTAGACTTGGCTAGAGTGAGTCATGATCATATTTCGTTGAATAACCAGGCGTTTGCTATTAATCTGAAAAACTATGCCGAAAACACCAAATTATCGGATTATTCATTTGTCTAAATATTATCCTCTAGACCGGGGTGGAATAGAAACTCATGTACAAACTCTAGCTCAAAGTCAAGCTCTTATGGGTGCAAAAGTTCATCTAGTGTGTGTTAATGCCTTTGATCAAAAAGGACAGTTATCTAACAGAACCCAAACTATTGAAGAAAAAAATGGAGATGTCAGTGTAATACGTATGGGTCGGCTTTTATCATTAGCAAGATTTGATATTTGTCCAGAACTTCATTATGTCAACTTGTTAAAGAACCAAATACCCTACTGGATCTGCATACACCTAATACCACAATGCTGATGGCTTTAACAATACTACGCAATCGCCTACCTTTAGTAATTACGCACTATAGCGACGTAATTAAACAAAAAAATTTTAAGTATGGATTACGTCCATTTGAACATATAGTTTACAATAAAAGCTCACAAATTTTAACAACTAGTTAACCGTACATTCAAGGTTCAAAATTTTTACATTTTTACCATGATAAATTAAGTTATTTGCCTCTTGGTTTAGATGCTTCTAACTACAGTCAACCCAATCAAAAAACCATTGCTTTCAACCATCATTTGCAGGAAAAATATGAAAGACCAATCTGGCTTGCCGTTGGCAGATTAGTCTATTACAAAGTTATACATATAGCAATTGAAGCATTACGTCTGGTTTCAGGAACATTGGTGATAATTGGTGTTGGGCCTTTAGAACAAGAACTCAAAACTCTAGCGAAGAAGTTAGGAGTAGACAACCGAATAGTCTGCTTAGGTCGTGTCAGTGAGGATGAACTAGTAGGTGCCTATCATGCTGCAATCAGTCTTTGGTTTCCTTCTAATGTCTGCAGTGAGGGCTTTGGTTTAGTCCAAGTAGAAGCAATGGCCAGTGGTTGTCCAGTAATTAATGCCAATATTCTCTGTAGTGGTGTGCCTTGGGTGAGCAGACATGAACAAGAAGGTCTAACTGTACCAATTAATGATACAGTCGCTTTTGCTGAAGCTGCACAGCGTATGCTTTCTGACTCTGGGCTGAGAAACAGACTCTTTAAAGCAAGCCGCAAACGAGCCGAGTATTTTAATCACATAACTATGGCACAACGCAGTTTTAAATTATATGAAGCAGTTTTGAATCAAGAACGAAATTATACGGTTATAGCAAAACCAGTGGATTTGTTATGAAAGTTCTGCACGTTTATGCAGGAAATTTGTTTGGTGGGATAGAAACCCTGCTGGTGACACTGGCAAAAGAATAGGGTTTATGTCCACACATGCTGCATCATTTTGCTTTATGCTTTGATGGAAGGTTAGCAAATAAACTACACAGCCTAGATGCACCTTTATATCTATAGGTAAAGTGCGGATAAGTCTTCCTTGGACAGTGTGGAAAGCTAGGCAACAACTCCAGCAACTATTGAGACGAGAGAAATTTGATCTGGTAATTTGTCATTCTTGCTGGCCGCAAGCGGTTTTTGGGTCAGCTGTCAGAGCTAACAATTTACCATTGGTCTTTTGGTGTCATGATTTGCTTAATGGTGAACATCCCTTGGAACGTTTGGCCAAGTTAGTACCACCAGATTTGGTAATTGCTAATAGTCATTACACCCAAGCATCTGTACGGAAACTCTATCAAACCGACAGCGATACTCTTTATTTGCCTGTGGCCTCTGCAAATATTGGCAATCATACTTACATTCGTTCTGCTGTGAGAGCCGAACTTAGCACCCCTGATCATGCAGTAGTTATTGTCCAAGCATCTCGTCTAGAACGTTGGAAGGGTGAAAGTATATTACTTGCAGCGTTGGCTCAATTACGTAATACACCTGGTTGGATATGCTGGATAGCTGGAGGAGTACAACGTCCTCATGAGGCAGGATATTTGCAAGAATTGGAGGTGCAAGCACAAATACTTGGCATTAGTGATCGTGTACTATTTTTCGGCCAAAGGACTGACGTACCATGCTTGTTAGCTGCTGGGGACATTCATTGTCAACCTAATACTGGGGCTGAACCGTTTGGTATTGCTTTTATAGAAGCTCTTTATGCAGGTTTGCCAGTGGTAACAACAGCTATAGGCGGGGCTATGGAAATTGTCGATGACTCTTGTGGACGTTTAGTGGCAGCAAATGATAATGATATTGATGCTTTGAGTGAGATTTTAGGAATATTAATTTCTCATCCTATTGAAAGAGCCTCTCTTGCATCTGGAGGAAAAGCACGGGCTGAGTATCTTAGTCATCCAGAAAGGCAACTAAATCGGCTTTATAGTCTAGTTTTTCAATTTGTCAACCAGAAGGTTATTGCATAACAGGTTCTTTTCACAAAAATTAATCATTATAGACAGAACGCTAATGAGGCAAATAGATGTTAATAACCGAGCGCAACAAAGCCTTGGTGCTAGTAGTGACCCTGTTTACCAGAAAGTTGCCAAAATGGTAAATAAGCTACATCCTGGTATAAGTATGTTGATAGATATTGGCTGTGGTTGTGGGAGGCTGTGGCCATTTGCCAGGGAAAATACTAGCAGCTATATTGGTGTAGATGTTGTTCTCTATGCTGACTTACCAGCAGAAATAGAATTTATTCCCTTTGATTTGGATGTTGGTAAAGCACCTTTACCAGATGGATGCGCTGATGTCGTCTCTGCAGTGGAAACTATCGAACATTTAGAAAACCCAAGAGCTTTTATGCGAGAATTGGTTAGGTTAGCCAAGCCAGATGGATTAGTAATTGTTACAACACCCAATCAATTAAGCTTGTTGAGCAAGTTAACTTTAATTCTCAAAAGTCAGTTTAATGCCTTTCAGGAAGCACCAGGTCTTTATCCAGCACACATAACAGCATTATTAGAAATTGATTTAATCAGAATTTTTATTGAGTGTGGTCTAACTGACATTAAAATAGATTACACTAACTCTGGTCGTATGCCCTTTACACCTTGGCACTGGCCAAAAAATCTAGGTTTTCGCAGTCGGGCTTTTAGTGACAATATTCAATAGAGACGGCCGAAAATTTACAAAGGAGTCTGTGTCTGGCTTTCCACAGTGTTAAGATTAGGAA
>CAKZGI010000258.1 GCA_936914905.1 uncultured Trichormus sp.
GGGGGTGACGATCGCCATCCCAGCCACGGGTTCAGCCATGAGCACCGAACGGAAAGTAGCCATTGCCGCCTACAAGGAGCGGAAGACGATCGCGGGCATCTACGTGCTGCGCTGCGCGGCCTCGGGCGAGGTCTGGGTCGGCCAGGCTCCGAACCTCGAGACCATCCAGAACCGCATCTGGTTCACGCTGCGCCAGGGTGGCCACAGCAGCCGCACGCTGCAGACCGCCTGGAACACCCATGGCGAGGCGAACCTGACATTCGGCGAATGCGAGCGCCTCGCCGACGAGGAAACCGACTACGTCAGACACGCGCTGCTGAAGGAGCGCGCCGCCCATTGGCGCGCGGAGCTCAACGCCGAGGCGATCTGAGATCGCGACGGGCTCAGTGCCCGTCGAAGGTCATCAGCGTGCGCACCGGCACGTCCATGGCGCGCAGCTTGGCGGCACCACCGAGCTCTCGACGGCGTTCCACTCCCAATTGCACGAACAAACAAAGTGGGTAAATCAAGTGCTTGAACAATAGCTCCGTTGTGTGGTGACTTACCACCAGGATGATTGGACAACATTCCTTCCGCTAGCAGAGTTCGCTTACAACAACACCTTGCATTCATCCATCGGGACCTCCCCGTTCTTTGCCAATTTTGGTTTCCAACCTCGCTTCAACGTGTCCATCCCCTCCGGTTCGGTAAACCCCTCGGCGGAAGAACGGGCGCGACAGTTGAAGGACATCCACCAGGACTTGACGCTTGAGCTCGCTCATGCCCAAGACCGGCAAAAAACAGCAGCTGACAATCTACGGGCGCCGGCACCACAATTCCAGGTAGGTGACATGGTGTGGCTATTGCGTCGACATATCACAACCACTCGCCCATGTTCGAAGTTGGACTACACCAAATTGGGTCCTTTCCGGATCTCTGAGCGCATTAACCCAGTGGCGTATCGACTCGATCTGCCTTTTCACTATCGCATCCATAACGTCTTCCATGTGTCTCTCTTGGAAGTCTACCATGCCTCGGCACTCCCCGGGCGACAACCCACTCGGCCACCTCCCATCGAGTTGGTATCTGGAGATGAGTATGAGGTCGAAGAAATCCTCGACTCCAAACTTTTTCGTCGGAAGCTCTATTATCTGGTGCTTTGGAAGGGATACCCCCTATCGGAAGCCACTTGGGAACCTCCCCATCATTTGATGAATGCAGCCGAGGCGGTTCGTGACTTCCACCTTCGTTATCCCAGCAAGCCTATGCCGCCTGGAAGTCGGCACTAAACGGGGGAGATAATGTCACAAAATAGTAAGCTAGTTGTCACGGACAAGCACATGACACTACAACCACGACTCAACCACGACTCGAACCTCCAACCTCCCATCTTATAGCCGAGCGTCTTAACCAGTGCATTACAACACGACTTGTGATTCTTAGTTAATAGTGAATAGTATAAGTATTGTTAAGGTTGCATATAATCTAGAAATCTCTAGAAGGTTCTAGAAACGCCGAGACCTTGCATGCCATTTTGGGAGCCTCTCTTGTAAGCATGCAAGGCTCACGCTCATGTATAAATACAGGGGTTCGCCTTGATCTCAATCAAGGCGAACAACACCAGTTGAAGATCATTATTGGCAGCCGCAGCCGGATTCTTGTGAGTTTTGAATAGTGATTCATTCTTGTGAGTTTTAATAGTAGTGATTCTGTGAGTTTTAACAGTTTGTTCGCCTTCTTGCAACCCCCTCCTTCCTCCTTCCTCTCTTGGCCCTCTCTCTCCGCAACCTCACTACAACCGCCGCCATGGCCGAGACCTCCATGGCTGATCCCATCGATCATCTATCTCTAATTCTTGCAACCTTGGAACAACTCCAAGCGGAGAATGCTGCTATGCGAGGATCAATACTCGAGCTACAATCCACCGCCTGCTCAGATATGCCCAACATCACCCACAACTCCCCTCCACCGTATCATGAACCCAAGGTAAGCCTCCCCGACAAGTTCGATGGAACACGCTCACGGCTACGAGGGTTCATCAATCAGATCCGCCTCATCCTCCGCCTACAGCCTCGCCGATATGCTACGGGATTCCACCAGGTCGGGCTGGTGGGTTCCTTACTGACGGGTCCAGCGGAGGCATGGTTTGCTCCTTTGGTAGAGACGGCATCCCCGCTTCTAGAAGATTTTCCCGCATTCCTCGCTGAATTTGAGGCCACTTTTGGGGAGACGGACCGCCGACGAGTTGCCCTAAATAGGATCTATACCCTGCAACAAGGAAATCGTGCGGTATCCACCTATGCCTCTGAATTCCGCCAGCTCGCCTGCGACGTGGGATGGGGTGATCAAGCATTACGAGATCAATTCCGCCGAGGATTGAGGAGCGACGTAAAAAATTTATTGTTGAGCCTCCCAGATCCTGTATCGCTAACAGAAGCAATCACCCAGGCGGTTCGTTGTGACAACCGCCTCTTCGAGTTCCGCCAAGAGGAGCGCACGTCACGACCCGGACAATTTTCATTTCGCCCGACTGGCATCTTTCATTCTCCCAACCCGGGGCCCGGTTCTAATGAAGCTTCAACCAGCGACCCTTCACCGATGGAGGTAGATCGAGTCAGTACCCATTCATTGACCAGCGCTCAACGACGACATCGACAGGCCAACCACTTATGTTTTCATTGCGGGGCCCCCGGGCATCTTGCTGTTGCTTGCCCCATGAAAGGTGGCCGCATGTCGGGAAACGGAAGGGCCCAGGTGCAGTAAGAGCTATGCAGCTAGGCTCCATTAAGAGCTCTATAGGTAAGACACTATCTCGGAATGGTTTTCAGATTCCAGTAAGCTTGCAAGTAGGATCCCAGGTGATTCACACCTACGCTTTGCTCGACTCGGGGGCTACCACATGCTTTATGGATGAGTTGTTTGCCCATACGCACTCCATACCCAGGGTTGCGCAAGCAAAGCCTATTCCAGTCGAAGTTATTGATGGACGACCACTCGTGTCGGGTGCCATCACAGAGGGGACAACTCCGCTACAGCTCATGGTGGGGTCTCATTCGGAGGTAATCACTTTTTGTTTAATCTCTTCCCCTCGGCACCCTATCATCCTAGGGCTCTCATGGTTGGAAACGCACAACCCCATGGTGGATTGGCGCATGCGTTGTATTGATTTCACAAATCGGGATGGCAAGGCTAATAGTAGCTCGGAAGCTAACAATAGCTGGGCGGGTAGCTTGGAGGCTGATCAGGGAGCTAACAGAAGCTCGGAAGCTACGGACAGCTGGACTGGTAGCTTGGTGACTGATCAGGGAGCTAGTAGCTCGGAAGCTATTCATGCCATCAGGGTCCCACTAGAAGTTGGCTCATCAACCTCAATACCCTTGAAATATAGGGAATTCTCTGATGTGTTTGAGAAGAAAAACGCGGATCGACTACCTGAGCATCGGTCGTACGATTGCCCAATCGACCTCTTGGATGGTGCGTCTCCTCCTTTTGGTCCCATCTATGGATTGTCGGAACCAGAGCTGGAAGCACTTCGGACTTACATCGATGAGAACTTGGCAAAGGGATTCATCCGCCACTCAAAATCTCCTGCCGGGTCGCCAATCTTGTTCGTCAAGAAGAAGGACGGGTCCTTGCGCCTATGTGTCGACTACCGAGGGCTCAACAAGGTAACTATCCGCAATCGTTACCCACTACCGTTGATACCTGAGCTTTTGGACCGTCTCAGGACTGGACGAGTGTTTTCGAAAATCGACCTACGAGGGGCCTACAACCTAGTGCGTATCCGACCGGGGGACGAATGGAAGACGGCGTTCCGGACCCGCTACGGTTTGTTCGAGTATCGTGTCATGCCATTTGGCCTAACCAACACCCCAGCCGTATTCCAACATATGATGAATGACATTTTCCATGAGGACATTGATCAATTCGTGGTGGCCTACTTGGATGACATTCTCATCCAATTACAGCATACAATTGCAATAGGATATGTAATCTCAGCATACATCAAGTATTCGAATGGATCCTCCTAAATAGTTATTATGTACTACCAAATTCTTACAAAGTTTAGGGTTTGAAATTTATGGTACTAGTAAAACTTTGCCACACCCTTAACTAGTGCATCATGTTGTTTTAATTATTTATTTGAATGAATAAATTAAATTCGTGAGAACATGACTTATTGTTTTGCAAGAAATGCAATCAACATAGAAACCCTAACATCATACATACAAAGGCCATGGCCTAATATTAAAGCTTTA
>CAKZGI010000259.1 GCA_936914905.1 uncultured Trichormus sp.
GTCTGCGTACAAAGAATTAACTGAATGTTAGATTCAGTTAATAACACGTTTGCGAGAGGAACGGGCAACTTTGCGAGTTCTCTTTTAAAGATTCCTTTAAAATATGTAAAACAACATGTTTTTGGGTTATTACGCAATATTGCTAGAATCGTAGTGTTTCTGTTTCTGGAAATGAATCGTTTCTAGCAGGCTATTAAATTTGCAATGTTTTTTTAACAACCCAAACCATTAAAAGTGCTAATTTCTTAGCGATTAGAAATAACAATGGTTTGTGTGCAAACAATTATAGTAAATGTAATGGTAAAACACAATGTCTAGACTAATAGTTGACAGTGAAGGTTTGTTCAATCGTAGAAAGTTACGTAGAGTTTAAGTGGATCCAATAGTATCCCATTTTCTCAACATAAGAAGATTAATCAAAATTAAACATATTGAAAATTTGGGATACTTAAAGTTATAACATATAAAAATGTTACTATAACAAGATATATTACACCTATATGCATATACCAAGTGTTGTATTAAAAGACAAATAATTTAAAGGAAAAAAGCATAACATATCGGCAACACATATCACAAAAGCAATGGGTCAATTTCAAATATAACTACTCATCTATAATAGAAAATGTTTAATAATAACAATAAGTCAAAACAATGTAACATAGATGTTCTAAAGCAAAGCTAAATCATCTTCTTCATCTTCCAGACTCACTGCTGCATCGTCATCTGGATTTGAAAGGTCTTCATTTGCCTGATCTTTAGATGCTTCAGTTGGTTCACAGAGTGGCTCATCATTTAGTTCACCTAACTCACCAGCTTCATCAGCTAGGGGTGGCATTGGTTCACGTGATGCAGATTGAACCCTTTCTGTGTCTCCAACATGCTTTGCCCCCACTTCTTGATCAGCATCCGGACACTCCCAGATCCCGTTGATACGCATCTTGATGAAGCTGACTTGTGCTTCGTCCTTCTCAAGGCTTATACAGTTACGAAACATTTTCAAGGAACACGCAAGCGTTGTTCCTACGCATTCAAAATCAACAACTAAGTAACCACGAAAACGTTATTTCATAATCCCTAACCTCTAACGTATAGAAATACCTGTGCCAGAGAAGAGATCGAGAACCCAATCATCAATGTTCGAGAATAATTCGATAAGGCGCGTAATTAGACGTTGCGGTTTTTGGTATGGGTTGACCAATGACTTCTCACCTGCAACATGCCTTAGCTTTTTTGTGACTGCCGGGCAATAAAATGTGCTTGATATACCATTCTCCGTGCAGTGTTCTCGAACTCGTCGTTTACTTATCTCGTCATAAAATCCAACTGTCATAAGCTCAGTGTTGCTTACAAACCTTATCGAGGGACTCCGGTTGACATTTGTTTTAACCCTACAAAATACTCCAAAATGTTAAAATCCAAGTGTTTGATATGAATAAGGTAGATATAATATTAAACTAAACTTACTAGCACTTACCAGGTGAGTCCCTCCACTGCATGACACGTGGACATGAGGGCCTTAGACACGGAGTAAGATTGATCTCGACTATGGAATATCACAATTCGCCAGAGGGGCGCGGTTGTAAGCTTCGCAAAGTCTTTAATCATTTTCTCTAGCTGGTTGTACTTGAATGGCTCTTCATCGTTGATCGAACCAGCCAGTCTAAAGCCATACGGAATGTCTGCAACCATTAACGAGTAATCCTTTCTTGGCAATAGTCGTTGCATGTCCGCTACATCTCCACAGAAAACAGCATACGACAAGGAGTGGAGGCTATCAGATGGATGAGAGAATGACTTGAGCAGGCCTGTTGTATCTTGATCCATCTGCTTTGCTAACAAACGTGTCTTCTCTTGCCTTGCCCTCTCTATATGAAAGTTAAAAACATCTGGGCAATCGGCAACCTTACCTCCAACTCCCTTCCCTCTATTTGGTTTCTAATATATCAAGTAAACATAAGTTAGTTATACGATAAACAAACTGTTCAAGCAAATCAGAAGTAACTAAAAACATACCCAATCTCTAAAGACGATGAAGTAGTCCTGTAGTGCTTTATAGGAAGAAGTGATTGGGTACTGCTCTTGTACTTGCTCCCAACTAGAGCAATCCAATTTCTTGAGCATCACCTCTTGTATCTTTATATAAACTTTATGACTACAATACAAAAAGCATGAAATTAGCCCAAGTAGTAGTAGTGAAATAAAGCGAAAGAATTACCTAACAAACTTACTTTGAGAGCTCAACAACCATCTCGTCAAGGCTCAACTCCTTAGCGAGAACACGAGAAAGCACTGAGACGAGGAGTGTCTCGTCCTTAATTCCTTGTAAGGACCTCCAAGGAGTGAGCTTCATGTCTTCAGCAGCCTCTTCAATTGTGTAGTCCAATTTTTTTCCTTTTGCCCCCTTCACCTCGACTTGAGGATCAACTTTTCCCTTTTTAACCTTTTGGCCCTTCACCTCTTTGTTTTCCCACATCGTAAAAATTTTGTCCTGCAAGTCCCACACTGCTCCATCTCTAAATGCAAGTTGAAACCATGGCTCGTACTTCCTCAAGCCATCTGATTTGACAGTGTCATCAATCACTATGCCTACTTCATTTAGACATTGTCGGCGAAGGGATGGGTGGAGTTTAGGCCCATACTCACGAATAGCATCAAGATATTCGTAATGAAAAAATCGTATTCGCTCGATAGAAGACATTTTCTGCCGGTAGTCATTGTCATTATTATGATCCCAAGCCAATAGCTTGGCCTCCTCCACAGTCAACCCCACATATATTTTACACTCAGCATATTTGAAAAAATATGTCGTAGGGTGCTCGTTCACCAGTTGTCTTCTTGCTTCTGCTGAATGTGATCCGCCTATTACAAAATATTGATATTTCTCAGGGTTAGAAATATCAAACTCGCTAATTGCTTCACATTGTTGAGGATCAACCATCACAAGAAAGGGAACAACTGTGGCATGGGGATTGATCTTCATTTTCTTCTTAAGATTTTGGACGTGGAGGTTATGGGGTTCCCTTATTTCAAGCGGGCGTCGACCTGTTTCCGGATCCACTGGGGGTCTATTTACAAGTGTTATGGGCAATGTAAATATATGCCCTTTCTTGACTAACTTCGACTTAATAATCTGTCGTCTTATAGCATTCTGCTCGGAGGGTACGATTCCTGATGAAAGCTCTCCACCTGGAGTGACAAGTTCTTGCCCAGGGACTTCATCACTATCTCCACTAGAAGAGCTACTTGTTTCTTCTCGTTGGGTCTTCTTAATTGGTTTTTTTTGGACCCGTTGCTTTTGTTTTGAACTTCTTTTTCTTTGAGGGAAAGGTACAGGCCGTTGACTAGCTCTTGCCTGGACACCAACATCTTGAGAGGAGACGTCTTCAGAATCTTCAAAGGCTGCTTCTCCAGTAATAAAAGGCCTCAAAGTCACTACTAGATTTTTAGCTTCCTGAATAATTCTTTGAAGCTCAATAGGCTCGCACGCCCCCCATACCAATTTATCTTCGGAAAGGGTAAGGACCCGCTCTCCTTTGGAGGTTTCAGCATGTATCAATAAACTGTTGGAGTCTTGATCTTCGTAGTCGACACGACGCACCTTTCCATATGTAATTAGCCGACCCGCTGAAATCACACCTTGGCCAGGTGCCTTCCCCAACACAAGTAATAGTTTTCTACCACTCTCATCGTAGTGGAGAGTCCATTCAAAATCCCTCATATCCTTCTCTTGCTTAGAGGAGCCAGCCAAAGCTAATCCGGAAGTTTTTTGAGATGATCCAGTTGGTTGTCTAGTGGTAGGAACTGGACCTTCAAATAAAGCTCGCTTGAACGTGTCACCATGGCATGTTATTTTCAATCTTTTGACAGGCATTTGAGGCTTATCACTATCAGGCCTCTCCTGACTAGATAAAAACAAAGGTGCAATTTAAAACATGTCAATTGAAAACCCTAAATCTCATATCAAATCCTAAATCTCATGGCAAATTGATAAAATTCATGTGTATTTAAGGGAAAATTAATGTGTATTTAGGGGAAATTTCATTAGTTATTAAGTGAGAATTCATGTGTATTTAGGCTCCAATACACCGGAAGTCGATGCGCAGCATCGACTTCCTGAGTTAATCAACAGGAAGTCGATGCCCCGCATCGACTTCCTTTGGGTTTGCATGGGAAGTCGATGCGGGGCATCGACTTCCAGAGTTAATCAACAGGAAGTCGATGCCCCGCATCGACTTCCTTTGGGTTTGCATGG
>CAKZGI010000260.1 GCA_936914905.1 uncultured Trichormus sp.
CATTGGTCATTGGTCATTGGTCATTGGTCATTGGTCATTGGTCATTGGTCATTGGGCATTAGTCATTAGTCATTAGGAAAATTACTTCCCCATCTCCCTCATCTCCATCATCTCTCCCAATATCTACTCCCCAATTACCTATACATACGACGAAACTCACCAGGAGTCAGACGCATCATGGGTTTTTCTGGATTCCAGATGCCTTTACCCATTAGTCTAGCCCATTGTTGGGCATTTTCTAGGCGATTATCGTATTTGTGGTTAGGCGATCGCGCTACAAATAGAGCATACCCTTGTTTGAGGACTTGTTCATTCAAAAATACCTGATCTTTCGACGCATAAGCCAATGTGCGCCCAAATTTGTCTTTAGCTTCTAGGTCAAATTCCAATTTGATAGGTTTTTGGGGGGTATCAATCAATTTTTCTAACATTTCTTTAGCATCATTACCCCAAGGTAACTGAGGCGAATCTGGTGCATCCACACCAATTAAGCGCACTTGGGAAATCCAATTTGGTTGTTCTGCCATCCCCACCACTTCTAAGGTTTGTCCACTGACAACCCGCGCTATTTTCACTTCAGTGAGAATATTTGTTGATTGATTTTTGGCTTGACAACTCACCAATAACAACAAACAGCATAATATTGCTATTTTTCGTTTTGACGTGATTAAATACGTCTCCAGGTCGGAGATTTTATCTTGTAAGCATCTGCACCCTGCCACAATATTCATTTTTTGCCTCTAATCTTCATCTAAGGGTAAACCCGCTTTGACTTTCCCCTTACCAAAAAAGCGCCCAAACTGGAGTTCATAAACTTCATCTTCGTCTTGTGTCTCTACTTCCAAGTCAGAACGAGCATAACTCACACATAACAAAGCGTAACCCTGACGGCGCAACTCTGGCGATAGTCCAATGGCTTCGGGTTGGTAAATTTCTCCTGACACCACCCTGACAGCGCAAGTGGTACAAGCCCCGTTACGGCAGGAGAATGGCAGATCCACACCATTATGTTCGGCTGTGTGCAGGATATAGCGGTCTTCTGGAACTTCTAAGGTGTATGATACACCAGTAGCGCGATCGCGAACTCTGATTGTGTGAGTCTGAACCATGTTATTTTTGCCTGAGAATAATGTAGGATTTTAAACTCATTGTAAAAATATCTTGTTTAATATTTGCATTTTTTGCAGTTTCGTTTTATTATTGAAATTCATGGCACCTGGAGAGGTGGCCGAGTGGTTGAAGGCGCAGACCTGGAAAGTCTGTTATGCAGAAATGTATACGAGGGTTCGAATCCCTCCCTCTCCGTTTAAAAGTAAAAATAAAGGCTTTGCCGAATCACAAAGATGTTTCCGGCAAATTTAGCAATCGCTCTCATCACCCCAAATACCAGCGAAGGTTAGATAAAGTACCACAAATTCATATTTGTGTTTTGCAACGCCTAAAATGTTAATATTATGATATCGGTGTCGGGGTTTGTCGCTCCAGACTCGCACGGGGAATTAGCTCAGTTGGTAGAGTGCTGCGATCGCACCGCAGAGGTCAGGGGTTCAAATCTCCTATTCTCCATTGAAAATGTCGAGTGCCAAATTATTTGACCGCCTTGACAAATTAATTGTCCGTATTGCCAAAATGCTGGCTGTGTTGCCAAATTAATTGTCACTTTGACTTATTTTTTTCTTTAAACTGCTGTTGACAGATTAATTGTCCTTAAATTTCTGATCAAGCTAGTATACACATCTGATACTGTCTCCGATCGCAGCACTCCTTTCAACCCAGCTTAATTTTAAAACACAATTTTAATTCATTAGGCTTTGAAACACAATGCAAAAATATTATGCCAGCTTTCAACACGCCCCACTCCGGGAGGGGTGTTGAAACTGCGCCCGACCAAACCCTTATGCAGAGACACTTCTAAAAGCAATTTTCGCGAATGTCCTAAATTTGCTCTCAATTTCCTTTTTAACGGACGATTATCAAAGCATCTCAACATCTAAAATACAAACTAGACAAAGGATTTCGACTTTTGGCAAACCCCCACAGAAATAGACCTGACTTATGGTTTGCCAAAAATAAATAATTAAGGTGGATTCCTCCTTGCTCGGAGGTGATTCGGTAGCCACCACTGCGGTAAACCCGCACCTCTATTACTGGGGGCGCACCTTATTCCTGTTCACTGGGAACAGCAGCATCAAGGTGGGCAGCTACCAGGGTCAGAAAGCACAACTGTCTCACAACAGTCAACCTAACCAGCATTTATCACAGGAGAGAGGTTTATAACAAAAATGAACTGCCGCGCTATTGTTAATTCCTATTCTGTTATCAAGCTTCGGTGTTTTGTCAATCAAGCTTTTCGGGATTGATAGGCGTTTATCGCTAATTCTTTGGCTTTCTCCTGTGGACTCGCTCGAATTGGTTGTTTTCCCTCCTCTATAGCCATTCCTGCTTTATTTGCCTGACAAAGTTAGAGTTACACGGTTATGTTTGAATTAGCGAGCGCAAAGAACACCAAAAATACATAAAATCTAAAAGTCTCTATCATACCACAGAAACAATTTTGCAAGAGGTCTAATATTTCGATATTGCTTGGCATACTTTTTTTGAACTTCAATTATATCTGATTTTTGTTCGGCTTTGGCTTAAATTTCAGCCTGAATTTGCTCTCGCATATCGCCTAATTTTGGTAGAACAATGCTACCAGCTTTGTATGTTTGGGCGATCGCAATAATTTCTTTTGCTAGTAATCTATCTATATATTCCCCTAACTCTGAATCTCCAAAGTCATTTGGTGCAGCCATTCTTTGAGCTATATGGCGTTGGTGGGATAACAGGTATTTTGGTTGTCGCTGTCTGTTGAGTAGTGTGTAATTTTCAGCAAGTAGTTGTTTGATATTCCGATATGTCAAAACATTGCCCGTAGTACCATTTACAACTGCAATTGTGGCAGGGTTTTCTAAACCCAAACTCACACTAACTAGAATATGAGATTGTCATTTATATAAAGGTTGATTAGGACGAGGAAAGGGGTTATTGATTCTGGGTGGAGAGGAGTTCCTGCGTTTGAGATGAGCTTGTTGTTTATCATTTAACTCACCTTTAGCTTTAGTCTGGGTGATAATGTTGGCGATTTCTTCTGATTTTTCTTCCCTCACTAAATTTGTTTCTTCCTGTGTCCATAAACGAGTATCTAAGGATTAAATGATGGACATTCCAGGGTTCTCGGTTACCTTCTCCTCCTTGCCAAGCTATACGACCACTTCGTAAGGTAAATAAGGCACTAAAATGTTGATTTTTACTACTTCTCTTGGTTTCTTGGTCTTCTAGAAAGCGTTGAAACCAGTGGAGTTGTCGAGAATCACAATAAATTTGAAATGTATGCTCACTTAAACCATTAAATTTTACACAGATGTGCCCGAATTGATTTTTCAGCCAAGTCATATCTTCGTTGGTTTCGTAAGCTACTGGAAAAGGCACTTGACTGGATTTTCTTAAAAGATAGTTTTGCCATAGTTTCGCCTCGGTTTCATTTTCTGGAACAGTCTGAGTAGCAGTAATCAGGGTTTCTATCCATTGAGTATCGGTTAAATCCAGTCCTTTCGGTATTCTAGCTGGTAGTTTTTCTGTGAGGCGTTGAATTTGGATTTCTAATTTACGGCGACGTTGAGCAAATTTTTCAGGTTTTTCTTCTTTGTCGTTAATTGTACAGACATTTTTAAGTAAATGACTAATAGCACAACGAGTTATATGATCTTCTGTATTCTTGTAGGTATCAAATAAGTGTTCTGATAAATTTATTTCGCTATCTAGATTTTGAGATTTTTTCCCCTTTTTAGACTTTTTACCTTTGGTGGGTGTCTCTCTGTTGGTTTCTTGTGGTGCAAATTGAGCCAAAATTCCAGCAGATTTAGCACGAAGAGTATCTAAAGAGACTCCACTTAGTTCTACTAATTCAGCATCACTATTGAGCATTTCTAACCAGCGCAATTTCCCATCCAATTGGGATTGATAACGCTTCATGAGGGCAAACCAGGATTTATAAATATAGTTCACTGATGCTGTGGCGCTGGTGTAAAACCTTGCAGGTTGTCCCATGAAGCGCGGATCACTCTTCAAACGTTCGCACAGTTCTTTAAGAATACCTGTGGGATGTTTACCTTTTTGTCGCCATGTTTCAATGTTTCAATTTCTGGATGTTTAGGACCGTGGATTAAATAACCTGTAACTCTGGTTTAGGGGTGTAATTCCATTGCGGCAAGAATTCATCAAAAACAATCTTCAGATTTGATTTGAAGTCAAGAGCTACTTTTCGGCCGGTTTGATAG
>CAKZGI010000261.1 GCA_936914905.1 uncultured Trichormus sp.
CAGGGGGCATCATCTACCAGTTCTCCATCTACCCTTCTAGGGTATAGATATTATTAGCACTCTTACACCTTATTTAATCCACGATCCTTGCCAACTAATTTAGATACGTTTTCCCTGCCTATCTTGTAGCTAGGTTAAAAGGGTAAACCTAATATCATCTCTTCTTTTATACTAAAAGTTATAGGCTAAAATTTAACTAATATTTAATAGATAAAGGAGCATGAAATGGATGCAATAGCTACTCAAGAGGCAAGTAATGACTTAGATGGTTTAATAGATCGTGTTATTGCAGACGTAGAACCCACTGTTATTTGTAATAACAAAGGTAACAAGGCTATTTTAATTCCTCTAGAGGAATTTTCATCATCGCAAGAAACATTGTATTTACTATCAAATCCTGTTAATACAAAGCATCTTCTTGCCTCAACTCAATCAGCAAAAGCAGGTGAGGTTGTTGCGAGAGCCTTAATTGAAGAATGAGAGTTTAAAAAACTAAGCGATAATTAATATCAGCTAATCCACCGGAGAAAAGGCAATGACAGTGGCAACTGCTAAAAAGATGACCTTTGAGGAATTTCTCAACTATGACGATAGTAGACGATAGTACGGATAATTTATATGAATTAGAAAATGGAGAATTAATTCCCATACTTTCAGTAAGTGATATCAATCAAAGAATACCAATGTTTCTATTGTCTTATTCTTATCAATTAGGCATCCGATATTATCGATTGTGGATGAAGCTGAGGTGGCCGTGAATAGCAGAAGTTTGGGTGTGCGTGTACCTGATTACTACTCTTTTCTAAAGAGTTAGTGATCGCAATGACAGGAGCTACTCGATCACTGGTATTAGTATTAATGGATATGCCACCACCGTTATTGGTCGTTGAAGTGGTGAGTCCTAATCAGGCTAGTCGTGACTATCGCTACAAGAGATCCGTTGATCCCATCCGCTAAAAGGTGACAGTGTTGGAATGGGTGGAAGGTTTTTATGAACAACAGGTATTTGAAAATGATAGCTTGATAGTTTCTCCTCTATTTCCTGATCTCAAGTTGACTGCTGCTCAAGTTTTACAAGTATGAGATGCTTATCTTGTGAAGATAATTTGACCAGATGTAAATAGCTAAACATATATCCTAGAATAATTAACTGCTGATTTAAAAAAATCAATGGTAATAACTTGGTTTTCGTGGTCTATCACACGGTGGGGTAGAATAGCGAAATTTCTATCTTTATTCTCTATCTGTTTATTGTTGACTGTAAGCTGTACCCCTCCTCAACAGATAACTACTCCAACATCTGGTACTGTCAATACTCCTGCTAGTAATGGACGGATTACTATCGGTACGACTCAGAAACCTCGTACCCTTGATCCGGCTGATGCGTATGAATTAGCATCTATGGGTTTGGTGTTTAATATGAGCGATCGCCTATATACTTACGAACCAGGGAGTACAGAAATTAAACCCCAACTGGCTACAGCTTTACCTAAAGTTAGTGCAGATGGTTTAACATACACCATACCTATACGTCAAGGAGTGCTATTTCACGATGGTACACCTTTTAACGCTAAAGCAATGAAATTTAGCATCCAGCGTTTTATCGAAAACAAAGGTAAACCATCTTTCTTACTATCAGATACCGTAGATTCAGTGAAAGCTACAGGGGATTATGAATTAACAATTAAGCTGAAAAAGCCCTTTGCAGCTTTTCCTTCACTGTTAGCATTTTCTGGAGTGTGTGCTGTCTCTCCGAAAGCTTACGAAATAGGTGCAGGTAAATTTCAACCCAATATCTTTGTGGGAACTGGCCCTTATAAATTAGCCCAGTATGGGACTGATTCTCTCAGATTCGATGTATTTGATAAATATTGGGGAGAAAAACCGGCGAATAAAGGTATTAATGTCCAGATTCAAACCAGTCCAGTGAATTTGTTCAATGCTTTTAAAACTAGTGCGGTAGACATTGCTTATATATCTTTACAACCAGACCAAATTCGTAGTTTAGAAGAAGGTGCTAAAAAAGGAGATTGGCAAACCATCACTGCTCAAGGTAGTGTAGTGAGTTATATGGTGTTGAATCGCAATCAGAAACCTTTGGATAAACCAGAAGTTAGAAGAGCGATCGCATCACTCATTAATCGTCAATTATTCAATGAGCGAGTTCTGTTTAATCAGGCAGATCCGCTTTACAGTATGATTCCCACTACCTTTAATGTTTCCCAGCCATTATTTCAAGCTAAATATGGTGATGGTAACTTTGAAGAAGCTAAAAAATTGTTAACTACCGTTGGTTTTTCCCAACAAAATCCCGCTAAAGTGCAAGTTTGGTATCCTGCGAGTTCACCAACTCGAAGTTTAGCGGCACAAACACTCAAATCCTTGGCTGATAATCAAATGGACGGGATATTACAATTGGAAGTAAAAACCGTAGAAGTTGCTACTTTTTTTAAAGGAATTTCCAAAAGTTTATATCCAGTAGCTTTACTAGATTGGTATCCAGACTTTTTAGACCCAGATAATTACGTACAGCCATTTTTAGCTTGTGAACAAGGTTCAGAAGCTAAAGGCTGTGAAGACGGAGGAAGTCAGACGCAAGGGTCATTTTACTATAGCGAAACAATGAATAAACTCATTGATAAACAACGTAAAGAACAAAACCCAGAAGCCAGAAGAAAAATATTTACTGAGATTCAAACCCAAGTAGTTAATGATGTTCCTTATATTCCTTTATGGCAAAACAAAGATTATGTATTTGCCCAAAAAGGTGTGAGTAATGTAAAATTTGATCCTACCCAGAACTTGATTTACAAGAACATTAAAAAGTAGGGACTTAAGATTCGGGACTGGAGACTGGGGACTGGGAAAAAGAATAATATATTTAATTCCTGACTCCTGACTCCTGACTCCTAACTCCTAACTCCTAACTCCTGACTCCTGACTCCTGAACGCTTACTATAAATATGTCCCGTTCAAAAGCTTTACAGTATTACATTGTTTCTCGGTTGCTACTTGCACCATTGCAACTATTAACTATTATCACCATTGTTTTTCTTCTACTGAGAGCAACTCCAGGCGATCCCGCAGATGCAATTCTCGGTGGACGTGCGCCAGAAAGTGCGAAAGAAGAATTAAGAAAACAACTGGGTTTAGATTTACCTATCTGGTTACAATACCTCAATTGTTTAGGAAATATACTGCATTTCGATTTAGGTACTTCCTTAACAAGTCGGGGACAAAATGTTTGGGAAATTATTAGCCAGCATTTTCCAGCCACAGTAGAGTTAGCCGTTTTTAGTATGCTGGTGGCTTTAATTGTCGGGACTTTAGTGGGTACACTTTCTGCTTCTCGTCCAGGAACTTCTTTTGATTTAGGTGGGCGTTTATTTGGAATAATTACCTATGCACTCCCCATGTTTTGGGCGGGAATGTTATTACAATTAATTTTCTCAGTGCAACTTGGTTGGTTTCCCAATTCTAACCGTTTTTCTCCTAATCTTCCTGCACCTGCACCTATTACTGGTTTATATACAATTGATAGTTTATTAGGTGGTAATTTCAGTCAATTTTTCACAGCCTTACATCATTTAGCATTACCAAGTCTGACTTTAGGAATTTTGCTCAGTGGCATTTTTGAGCGTATTGTGCGGGTGAATTTAAAGCAGACCTTAAAAGCTGATTATATAGAAGCTGCCAGGGCGCGAGGAATTCCAGAAAATAAGATTTTAGTTTCCCATGCTTTAAAGAATGCCTTAATTCCTGTAATTACAGTATTAGGATTAACATTTGCTTCCCTATTAGGAGGAGCAATTTTAACGGAAGTAACTTTTTCGTGGCCGGGATTAGCAAATAGATTATATCAAGCCATTTCTGACCGGGATTACCCGACGGTGCAGGGGGTGTTAGTATTTTTTGGTGCAATCGTTGTGACTGCGAGTATTTTAATTGATATTCTCAATGCTTATGTAGATCCGCGAATTAGATATTAGGTATTTCCAAAAAATAATTAATCCTATCTTGTGGTGCGGGCATCTTACCCGCCTTTTTTCTGTGTAATTTTTAGTTACCCCAGGGTAAAAGTCACAACTGTCAGACCCCAACAAAAGGGATATATTTAGTACATAAGAACTAATTACTGGGAGAATTGACTAGAATTTATTAGAGCTAAATAGGAATCACTAGTATTAAGTTACATATACAGTTAATAAACACGACCAAGTACAAAATTAAACCTGGTTCAAAATAATTATACCTCTTACAGAATTAATTTTATGTTATAAAAAGGGGTTGTCTTTATTTTAGCCAAAAGTTAG
>CAKZGI010000262.1 GCA_936914905.1 uncultured Trichormus sp.
ATGGCTGATTGGTAATGGCTGATTGGTAATGGCTGATTGGTAATGGCTGATTGGTGATTAAGAAAATTACTTCCCCATCTCCCTCATCCTCCTCATCTCCCGCAGTCCCCAGTCACTCTACTAAACGCACAAAATTCTTTTTACCAACTTGCAAAACCTTACAGTATAAATCCCCAGGTGCGGCAAAAGTCGTATCTGCATCAGTTACCTTTTCACCATCTAAGCGCACACCACCCTCTTGAATTTTCCGTTTGCCTTCTGCGGTACTTTTACATAAACCAGTAGCACCAAGAATAAAAGCTAATTTAACCGGAAATTGAACAATAGCAGCCAGAGAAAACTCCAGTAATGTTCCTTCCTTACCACCACTTTTTGCTGCTTCCTTGGCTTCAGTTGCTGCTGCTTCCCCGTGATACTGACGGACAATTTCCCAGGCTAAAAATTCTTGGCGATCACGTGGATTTTCTGGTAAACTATCCAAGGGTAAATCCGTCAATAATTCAAAATATCGTGACAGTAAATTATCTGGCACAGCTTGGAGTTTTTGATACTTTTGGGAAGGGTGTTCAGATAACCCTACATAATTATTTAAAGACTTAGACATTTTTTGTACACCATCTGTACCAATCAAAATTGGCAACAATAGCCCAAATTGAGGCTTTAGACCAAAATGGCGCTGTAAATCTCTTCCTACCGCAATATTAAACTTTTGATCAGTACCTCCCAACTCCACATCAGCCTCAACTGCTACCGAATCATAACCCTGCATTAATGGGTACAGGAACTCATGGAGGAAAATTGGATTCTCTTTTTTATAACGTTCCGCAAAACCTTCCTTAGCCAACATTTGCCCCACCGTCATACTAGAAAGTAACTGCAAGATCTTCCCTAAATCTAGACGGGAAAGCCATTCCGAGTTATAACGTACCTCTAACCTACCAGGTGTGTCAAAATCTAAAATAGGACGTACTTGATCAAGATAAGTGTGGGAATTTTGTGCCACATCGGCCTCTATCAGTTGACGACGTACATCAGACTTACCAGTAGGGTCACCGATGCGTGCAGTAAAATCACCAATAATTAAAACAGCCGTATGACCAGCATCTTGAAACGCTCGCAGTTTTCTTACTGGTATACTATGACCCAAATGAATATCCGCACCCGTCGGATCAATGCCCAATTTAACCCTTAAAGGACGATTCGCATTGACCAAACGCTTTTCCAAACTTTCAGTTTCATGATCATCATCATGGGGTTGAGGAAAAATTTCTGCCACACCGCGATGCAGCCAAGAGAAATTTTGAGTCATACTAGAGGATTCGTTATTAACCACACTTTGTACTTGAGAAGTTAAGTTTGTTATGTTCACCAAAAAATTATCCGTTTTCTGTTCTGCCAAACTACTATAATTGCAAAAAATTAACCGTCTTTTTTCATTTAATGAATTACATTGAAATTTACTAGTGAGGAAGTGAGATCGCCGTGTCGTCTAGGACTTTTGAAGATAAACAACCACAACAACAGACTTCATCTGGATTTGAGTTTTTTAAAGGAGTAGGTCAGGTAACTGGCGGTACTCTGCTATCTATCACGCTGCTAACAAGCTCTATTGTAGCCGGAGGACTAGTTGGCCTAGCTATTAGTTTCCGTAATTTACCAGATGTGAGACAACTACGTAACTTTTTTCCCTCAGAAACTACTTACATATACGACATTAAAGGTAAATTATTAACAAGTGTCCATGGTGAAGCCAATCGGGAAGTTGTACCCCTAGATAAAATTTCCCCAAATCTGAAACGGGCAGTATTAGCCAGTGAAGACGGTCACTTTTATTCTCACCACGGGATTAATCCTAGTGGTGTTGGTCGGGCTGTCGTAGTAAACTTGGTGGCAGGTGGTGTGAAGGAAGGTGGTTCTACCATCACCATGCAGTTAGTAAAAAACCTGTTTTTATCTCATAAGCGTGCTTTTACTCGGAAGTTAGCCGAAGCAGTTTTAGCAATTAGGTTAGAACAAATTCTTACCAAAGACGAAATTTTAGAAATGTACCTGAATCAAGTGTATTGGGGTCATAATAACTACGGTGCCCAAACAGCGGCTCGCAGTTACTTTAATAAATCATCAGAATTTTTAACTTTGGGTGAGTCAGCAATGATGGCGGGTTTAATCCAAGCCCCAGAAGAATTCAGCCCCTTTTCTAGTATGAAGCTGGCAAAACAGAAACAAAAGGAAGTGCTGGGGCGGATGCTGGACTTGAAGTGGATCACCCAGAAAGAATACGATGATGCCCTCAAGCAAGAAATCAAACTGGGCAGAATTAGGTCATTTCAAGGCAGCGCCCTACCTTACATCACCAATACCGTAGCCCAAGAATTAGCGAAAAAGTTTGGACGTGATGCACTGCTAAAAGGTGGGATGCGGGTGCAAACCACTGTTGATGCCAAATTCCAAATGATGGCAGAGGAAACGGTGATCAAGTGGCATAACACTTTACTGGGTCAAGGGTTATACAAAAATCAACTTGCTCTAGTAGCAATTGACCCACGCACACATTTTGTAAAAGCCCTAGTCGGTGGTGTAGATCCTAAAGCCAGTGAGTTTAACCGCGCTACCCAAGCCCAACGTCAACCCGGATCTTCTTTTAAACCTTTTGTTTACTACACTGCTTTTGCTACTGGCAAATATGCTCCTGATAGCACGGTGGTAGATGCCCCAGTCAGCTACCGAGATGGTAATGGTTGGTATTTTCCCAGAAACTATGATGGTGGTTTTAGTGGTCCAATGTCTATTCGGACTGCTCTGTCTCAGTCTCGTAATATCCCTGTAATTAAGATTGGTAAAGCTATAGGGATGAATAAGGTGATTGAAACTTGTCGGATTTTGGGGATTATGAGTCCGATGGAGCCTGTGACTTCCCTGCCTTTGGGTGCTATTGGTGTCACTCCGCTAGAAATGGCTAGTGCTTACGCTACCTTTGCTAATTATGGCTGGCAATCGTCGGCAACTGTAATTGTACGAGTTACTGATAGCACAGGGAATGTGTTACTCGATAACACACCTAAACCCCAGCGAGTTCTTGATTCTTGGGCTTCAGCAGCAATTATAGATGTTATGCAATCTGTGGTTAGTAGTGGTACTGGTAAAGGCGCAGCTTTAGACCGACCAGTAGCTGGTAAGACGGGAACAACTTCTTCAGAAAAAGATATTTGGTTTGTCGGTACTGTACCACAGCTCACTACTGCTGTTTGGGTGGGAAGGGATGATAACAGACAATTATCCAGCGGTGCGACTGGTGGGGGTATGGTTGCTCCCATCTGGCGTGATTTTATGGTCAAAGCCTTAAAAGACGTACCTGTTGAGAAGTTTAAGTCACCTTCTGAGTTCCCTCGTCCCAAGTCAAGTTAATCCTCGTCCCAAGTCAAGTTAATAACGGTGGGGCAGGAGTCAGTGAACAGTGAACAGCTTCATCTAATACTCCCTTCCCAGTATGAAATTAGGGGTGTGGGATTCCACCTTATCCAGAAGCATAATCCCTCTACCCTATTACTATGAGCTTATTCTTTTAGTGGGAAGGGAGTAACTGATCACTGATAACTGAGCCAGTCCCCAGTCATAACTATTTTTCTAATTCTGCTTTCATTCTTTGCAGAGTGATGTTCATTTGCTCAAACATTTGTTGGGGGGTGACACCAAACTGATCCAACTGAGTTTTGAGTTGCTGGATGGTCATTTGTGCCATGAAGTCTTCTGATAGCTCGAAACGCTTCATAAATATGCGATATCGATCCATCATGGCTTCCATTTGCTCAATAAACAGCTTTTTGCCCTCGCGGTCAAATTTGCCGTAGTTGTTGCCAAGTTGAATCAGCGATTGATAATCTTCAAATAGCTGCTTGGCTTCGTGCTGAACTATCTCAGAGTCGAAGAATCCCATTTTGCTTTTATTCAACTGAGTTCTATGACTCAGTAACTTAAAATTTTTCCTCTATTCATATTTTAGTCTAGGGAACTCATCTGGGGAATAAGCTTCGGTTTAAGTACGGTTTTTTACCGAAATTCCACTACTTGACCTGTGTAGGAGGCAGTTATCAGTTATCACTTATCCCTCTTCTGTCAGAGTAGGGAAGATTTAATAGAAATAGAAGTAAAGAGCCAGCTAGATTCTTCTGGCTGCATATACATCCAATCAGACATTTGAGCCAACCTCCGGCGATCGCACATTTGCCATTGGTAGTTCAGATTACACAAGCTTTGTTTTGGTGTGACCGCTAATAGACCTGTTAGGAAAATTAACTTGGTGTCAAAAAAATGCTAGAAGGGAATTTTGACCGTCTACC
>CAKZGI010000263.1 GCA_936914905.1 uncultured Trichormus sp.
TTGTGGGATGATGACTAATCATCACACTACGCTCTCTTTTAATGATGAGCTATGGCTGGTGAGGACGTGGTTTGTCGGGGTATCGATGATGGAACTCGTTCACTTTATCTTGAGCATTAAGAAGATGATCAGATGGCTCCCACGATCGCTCACTTGGAGGGTACCCAACCCAATCAACAAGATAATAAAGCTTACGTCGAAGAAACTTGGAATCAAGAATCGCAGCGACTTCATACTCTGGATGGTCATCAATAGTAATAGGAGGGGGAGGAGGAACATCACGGTTGGGAATTGTAGATGGCATGTATGGTTCAAGAAGAGAGACATGAAAAACTGGATGTATCCGAAGAGTTGATGGCAAAGTAAGGCGGTATGCAACCTCCCCAATCTTTGCGGAAAGAGGAAATGGACCAAGACGTTGGTAATCAAGTTTCTCACAAGGTCGTGCAGTACGAACATGCCGTCGAAGGAGCCAAACTTGATCACCGATTTCAAAAGAGGGTGGAATAGAGCGATGACGATCAACAGCAACTTTTTGTTGTAGAAGCTCAGAGTGAATACTTTGGATTTTTTGAATTCGAGAGTCAGCAGCCGGGACTTTTGATGAAGGATTAGGGGCGAGAAAATTCCAACGAGGATGATAGCCAGTTAACGAGAAAAATGGTGAGAACCCTGTAGAAGTATGGACAGAGTTATTGTATGCAAACTCTGTAAGTGATAGTAGCGTGGACCAATTATCTTGTTGATAATAGATAAAACACCGAAAATATTGTTCAAGTGTTTGAATGGTACGCTCCGATTGACCATCCGTTTGTGGATGATGAGCTGAAGATAGAGAACACATGACTTGTAGAAGTTCAAAGAGTCGTTTCCAAAATTTGGCAATGAATTGTGGACCTCGATCACTAATTATTTGTTGTGGGAGCCCATGATGACGAAAAACCTCTTGAAGAAGGAGTTGAGCAGTATCCTCACTTGTAAAATCCTTTCTATCGGGTAAGAAATGAGCCATCTTAGTGAAGCGATCAACAACCACAAGAATAGCATCATAACCTGAAGATGGTGGTAGATTAATAATAAAATCCATGCTGATGGATTGCCATGGAGCCTTCGGAATTGGCAAAGTTTGTAGTTTTCCATAAGGGAGATGACATGGTATTTTGGACCGGCAACAAGTATCACAACTTCTAATGAAGTTGCGTACATCTTTGCGAATCTGTGGCCACCAATAGGTACGGGTGATGAGCTTCATAGTTTTGGAGATACCAAAATGACCCGCAAGAGGGCTGTCATGACAAGTTTCGAGTACTTGTAACCGTGCCACGCCATCAGGGACATATAATAATCTGCCATGATAGAACAAACCATCATGAATATGAAATTCTATATAGTCATCATGTTGGGATGAGGTTGATGTTGTAGACGAACATGGTACACCATTAATTCGACTAAGGATATCTTGTGTTGTGGAATCAGCCGGTAATAAGTAACGAATTTTGTCACCCAGTGATGAATCAATAGGAGCTTGGAAAATAGTGGCTGAGACTAAACGACGAAGACGATATAGACCAAGAAGTACTTGAATAAGGTAAGATTGTCGGGAGAGCATCAGATTGTCCTTGTAGAGCACTCGGCCAATATTCAATAATGAAATTGAATCGACTTAAGAAAATGGACCAACGTGATTGGCGTCGATTTAAAACACGCGCTTCGTGAAAATATTTCAGATTCTTGTGGTCGGTAAAAACTGTTGTAGTATGTTGTGCACCTTCTAGGAATCGATGTCATTCCTCAAAAGAATCCACAATCGCTAAGAGTTTCTTGTCATGTATCTCATAGTTTATTTCTGCGGCAACAAATTTTCTTGAATGGAAAGCAATAGGGTGAAATTCGCCATCATCCCCTTACTAATATAAAACACTTCCAAGAGCAAAGTCAGATGCATCAGCCTCAATAAAGAATGGTTTTTCTTGATTGGGATGAACAAGTATTGGAGATGAAGTGAAAGCATCCTTAATAGCACCGAAAGCTTGGTTTGCCGCACTAGTCCACACAAACACATGATCCTTTTTAGTGAGTTCTGTGAGAGGAAGAGTTACCTTGGAGTAGTCTTTTATAAAACGTCGATAGAAGTTAGAAAATCCAAGAAAACTTCCAACATCTTTGATATTCATTAGTTGCTTCCATTCAGTAACCGTCTTTACTTTGGATGGATCCATGGAAATGCCAGATGGTGAAATGACATAGCCTAAAAATTCCACAGTGTCTTGGTGGAATGAACACTTCTCCAGCTTTGCATAAAGACCATGCATACGTAACTTCTCCAAAACTTGTCGCACATGAGTATGATGTTCTTCAAGTGTTTTAGAGAATAATAAGATATCATCAAGATATATTATTACAAAGATATCTAGAAACTCACGAAACACATCATTGGCCATATGTTGAAAAACAGCAGGCGCATTTCTCAATCCAAAAGGCATGACAACATACTCGAAGTGGCCATAACGTGTCCGAAATGTTGTTTTCCACTCGTCCCCTAGAAGAATCCCTTTTAGGTTGCAGGCCCCTCTTAAATCTAGCTTTGTAAACACTTGGGCACCACTCAAACGATCAAGAAGCTCAGAGACTAAGGGCAATGGATATTTATTGGGAATGGTGATTTTGTTAAGGCCTCTATAGTCCACTACCAATCTAAGAGAACCATCTTTTTTTGAGACAAAGAAGATAGGAGCACCTGCTGGGGACTTAGAATGTTTGATAAAGCCGTTAGCAAGATTTTCATCGATGTAAACTTTCAAAGCCTCCAATTCAGCTGGCGTTAAACTATAAATTGGGCCAAATGGTGGCTTCCTGCCATCTTCCAAGTCGATGGGACAATCATAGGACCTATGTTTGGGTAGTATTGTAGCTTTGTCCTTGTCAAATACATCGATGTAATCATGATATTCTAAAGGAATCATGAGCAAAGATATACTATTACGAATATAAGGTCGAACAGAAATTGCAAATGAAGTACCTGAATTTCTATTCCCTTCTTTAATGAATTCCTTGAGGGAGACAATATTGACTTGAATTGGGGGCAAGGTTGATGAAGTTTCACAAAGAGATGACTTCACTTCAAGATGCCTTGAACTCTTCAGAATCGGTCGTGGTTGCACACTATGTGTCTTCCAATCGATATGCGGGTTATGTAACTCAAGCCATGGAAGACCTAGGATGATGGGATTGCTCGGTGACTTCATTATATTAAAAGAGACCTTACATCGAAGAAGACCAAGAGAAATTTCAATAGGAGTTGTAGCTGAGATGATGGAACCCGATGAGACTTCTTGGCCATCAACCATTATTACTGATGTAGGAGCAACCTTGATAAGAGGAATCTGGTGTAGCAAAGCAAAATCTTTATCCATGATGTTAGAATTTACTCCAGAATCTATAAGTGATTTTGAAACAAATGATTGTAAAGATGTTTGAACCTCAACATGTACAATAAAACATCGTGAAATACGATAATGTGGGATGGAGCCTAGTGAGGATGGACCTAGTCCAATGGCTCCTATGTGGACTGGTGTTCCTAGTTTCCGAACTCCAGTAGTGAATCATTATTTTCAACCACTTGATTTGCGGCAATCCAGGCTTGAGGCCGATTTGGGCAGTTGCGCACCATGTGATTTGGTGATGCACAATATAAACAAAGATTTTCTTGTCGCCGATGATCCTTCTCTACATTTGATAGAGGACCCCGTCGTCTAGATGGTCCAATAACCATAGGAATAGCAGTATTAGTTGGCATGGTTGGAGTTGCAACTTGTTGTGGGATATGTGTTGGAATCCATGTCGATCGTTGTTGTCGTCATTCTTAGAGTCGCTTCAATAGGATATTATCACAATCAACTGCAAATTTTACGATTTCATCAAGAATTGTAGGCTTTGACAAGTTGAGTAACATATCCTTGATTTCATCCGATAAACCCCGCCGAAATTGCTCCATCAACGCTGGATCATTCCATGTTAAATCAGAAGCATAACGACGAAAATCAGAAATATAAGATACTACCGAGCGATTTACCTGTCGATGCATTGCTAATTTGTTGGCTGCAACATGCTCCCGATCTGGATTGTCAAAAAAATCCCTGAATGCTTTTTCAAAACTCTCATAATCTTCAAGAATTTCACTATCTTGTTCAGCAAGGGGTATATACCATAGTAATGCATCTCCTATGAGTAATGACCCAACCAAACCAATCTTTATGCGATCAGAATGTCGAATGTGGTCTAATGGACGCATTCACATCTGTACGCCCAGTTGGGCTATGTCTGTAATTTAGGAGA
>CAKZGI010000264.1 GCA_936914905.1 uncultured Trichormus sp.
CGAAGCGGAAGTTCTACTTACTACGGAAGAATCAACAAGTTGGCTCCTTGACTCTGGTGTTTCCTATCACGTGACCTCGTTCCGGTCGCAATTCCATAGGTAAAGGGTGTTATGTACTAAATATTTTTGTTGCATACTATGGATGAAAGTAGTTTGTTAGTGTTTACGAAGGAGCTATTGGGTTTATAAAGACAATTTAGAAGGAATACAAGTTACTTGAAGGATGCAGTAAAAGCTTTATTTACAGTTGGTGAGTGTTTTGGTTGTAACCTTCCAACCCAACATAGGTTTATCTGAGTGATAGGTCCTTGTAAAGGTCTCTGGAAAATCTAGAACTTCATAGAAGACATCAAAGGTGAATTCAGCTATCTACGCGCCCGAAATGGAAGAACACTATGTAGTATGCACAAAGAAATGGCAGGAGTGTCACATGTGCAACACCTGGTAGCGTGCGTGTTCATAAATGATGAAGCCTACTCTTGTATATAAGAAGAGATATAGAAGCCTTAATGGACAGGGTTTTTGCAGGCCTTTTGAGCTCTCCTTTCATGTACTTAGGTTTCCCCAAGGAATCAAGCACGTTGTATTGCCATCTTAATCCAAGTACTCTCGTTGATTCTAGTCCTTTATTTACTCTAATTGCTCTTCCTCATCACTCTGATTTTCTCTTCTCTTCTCTTTATGATCTCTATTACTCTCCCGTATATGAAATGGTGCCCCTTTGTGTATCTTGAGATGTCTCGCGTTGGGAGTTGAAAGAGGCAGACTCCAACATAACACGTTTTGGTGCCTCCATTGAGGATCATCTTGACGACGATTGAGGATTTCCTTTTGTGTCATAATCAAGTCCAAATATTTGGATAGTGAATTTCGTGGTAAGGTTCCCTTGTTGCATATTATTGTGGTTAGTCGTTACACAATCATGGCAGATCTCTCTAGTGAGCTATTCACCGGGGCAAGTGGAGATGTGGTCCAATTTGTGCATCGGTTGAAAATTTGGGCTCTCCAAGTTGGGATGAATGATGCTGATGTGGTAGCGATGGTTAGTCTTTTGATGGATGGTCCAGCTTTGGACTGGTATAAAGCACTTGAACCGGCAGATGTGAAGGAACGATTGGGTACGCTTGCAACAAGCATTGTTGACCCAATTCCAAAAGAATGAAACTCCTGAAGTTGTTTGGAAAGATATTAGAAAAGTGAAACAAGGATGTGAGGAAGATATTAAAGATTTTATCAAGAGATTTGAGGATATGTATAAGAGATTGGAGAAGTTAGGAGATGACCAAGTTCCACCAGATTTTATGAAACGTGACCAATTTATCATGGCTTTGCATGAAGATATCAAGGGGAAGGTGGATGATGAGGAACCCAATTCATTTGAGAGGGCAAAAGAGGTAGCCATTGGTAAATGGAGAAAACGAATGAGAAAACTTGGGAGGGCTATGAGAGAAGATGATGATACTATTGAAGGTATGATACCATATTCCCACAAGATGCATGAGTGGAATGTTGGTACTACTTCACGAAGAGAATCCTCGACAAATGGAGCTATAGATTTAGCACAACAAGTAGCGAAGATGGCTGAGGAGTTGGGTAAGCTCAACATCAACCAAGCAAAGCTAGCGAAATCGGTTCAAGATGCTCAACAAAAGAGAGGTGTTGGGAGACAAAATCCCAACGTGCAATGCTACAACTGCTTTGAGCGTGAACATATTTCACCAAATTGTCCACATCCTAAGCGAGATGGCGGAGGTATTGCTCCAATTCCACGACGAGCTGAAAAGGAAAGGTCACAAAATCAAGTAGATGATCATGGTGTTAATTTAATTGAGTTTAAGGCACATGATGAGGGAAAGGGTCCAATAGATATAGCCCGTAGGAAAGTTGTGTTAGATGGGGAGCCATATGACATTTTGGTTGGGAAAAGAGCTCGAATGAAGGAAAAAGAAGAGGATTCCGGGGTGAAAACTAGGCAACAAAGCAAAGGAAAAGGTGCATCCACATCTAATCAAAGAGATCATGGTTAATATCAAGAAAAAAAATATAAGAAGCTGCAAGAACCCAAGAGGAGAATAAGTATAAAGGATTATCCACTGGGTTTTAATCAAGAATGCTATTCATTATTGAATGACTTAAAGGGGAGAAAAGTGGATATGACATTTGCTCAAGCACTAGATTTAGTTCCTAAACTACATAGAGAGTGGAGGAAGGTAATGAGTACTTCCAAGAAGAGTAAGAAGACAACCAGTACTGTGGCTGAAGTAGGCGCCCAAGAAATACCTCAAATATGCTATAATCATGAAAGAGATTTGTTGCCGGTTTTAGAAGTATGGTGTCAAGGGAAAGTGATGGCTCTGGCATATGTTGATGGAGGTACACAGTTGTGTGTCATAATAGAGGATACGGTGAGAAGATAACAACTAAAGAAGCATGCTTATACCATGAATATGGCAAATAATGCAATAGTGTGATGTGTGGGTGTGGCAGAGCAGGTAGAATTGTATGTGTTAGGAGAACAAGTCTTGGTGGATCTGCATGTCATGCCAGCTAGACCAAGGGCTTATCCACTAAATACTTGGAAGGCCATGGTTAATAGGGATGAGGGTGCGACAAGTTTGGCATCATGGCGAGTTAGAATTGTTCACAGATAGGCCTCATGGTCAAAGACTGAAGTGTGAGATGAAAACCAGACAGTTGCTTTACCTTCCAGTTGAGAGCTTGGAGGAAGAACAAGAGGAGGTTTCCGATGAAGAGTCTTATCCTTCAAGTGAGGAAGATGAGGAATTTGATGATGATTCTGATATGCTACATGTAAGCCTTGACATATGTAGTGTGAGATTGGAACCTGTCAAGAATCAACCGAATGTACCTATGGAAAAGCTCATGGTAATGTTATCTCCTGATTTGATAAAGGAAGAAAAGGAGCAATACTTGAAACTGTTTGGTAAATATCCTAAATTGTTTGCTACAGAATATACCCAAATGAGGGGGACACATTCAATGTTGCATGAGATATAAAGCTAAATAGTGATGCAAAACCAGTTTCTCAAAAGCTACGTAGATTGGGCAATATAAGGAAAGAAATATTAGAAGAAGAGGTAAATAAGCTTCTTGCGGCGGGTTTTATTCGTCGTGTTGATGATGCTGATTGGGTTTCGCCAGTTGTCATAGTGCCTAAGAAGAATGGAAAATGGAGAGTATGTGTGAATTTTAGACCTTTAAATGTGGCAACCAAGCGACATCATTACCCAATGCATTT
>CAKZGI010000265.1 GCA_936914905.1 uncultured Trichormus sp.
GGTTTCTCATCTAGCTTGAGAAACCCTATATAAACACCCTCTCATTGAGGTGTAAGGGGGGAGAAGACGAGAAGGAAAGAAAGAAGAGGAAGGACGACACCAAGAAGGACACGACAAAAGGTCACAAAGAAGAAAGAGAAGTGGGGGACGAATCGAGCGACCGGTCTCCACCGATTTACAACAAACACAACAAAACCCTATGTAACCTTGCCTCTTATGATATAAACAAATCTTTTACATTAATATTCATCTTGTCTTGTTCAATTCTTGTGGGTAGCCTATTCAGTCTTAACCTAAGGACCTCATGTTCAAATCTTGATATTACAATAGTCATATGTATCTATCTCTTTAACCTTTTCAAACATATCATCTATATTATAAACGCTACATATCTATCCTCTCAACCTTCAATACGCTATCCCGCGTGCCATCGTCATCTTCTCGACAAGGGCCCCGGTGGTCCCACCCATGCACGGTATCCGGAGTGTGAGCAGCGCGACATCGACCAATTGGGGGCGTAGTCTGCGAACACCGCGACATTGGTGAACCCGACGTGAAAGGGTGGTGGAGAAGATCGAGAGACGAGCCGACGTGAGAGGTGAAACGGGTGGCAAGGAGAAGATGGCAATATCGAAGGAGGTTATGACGAAGTTCCTCGACATAGCCTATGGTATTGCGGAACTAATCGACAACGAGGACGAATTAAAAAAGTGGGTTCTTCCATTCGTTGATAGATCTATTCAACGAATCCTTTGCGATGATCTCACTGGTGCAATCGAGGACGTGGAGAAGGCCACAAAAATGCTACAACAATTTAATGCGGAATCAACAACATGGAAAGATACCGTGGTAACGAACAAAAATATGGGTAACAAGCTTGTTAATACTGAAGAGTGTGTTAAGTATGATGATGACAATGTAACCCAAATACATGAAGATGATAGGTGTACTCATATAAACATGAGTGACCATATTAAATATTGTGTGCCTCAGCAAGATGTCATAACTTGGGACGAGTATGACGAAGATTACAGGTTGATGAATAGACACACCAACAAAAATCAAGATGAAAGAGAAGAAGAATATCATGACGATTACTACAACGATAATAACATGGACAACCCAGAACATGAAGTCGCTCGCATCAACTCTGATTGCGAAACAAGAAGGCTTGTGAATGCAACTCGTCGAGAGAAGGATGGTAAATTGATCAACATTCATCATGACAACCTAAATCACAATTCGCCTATAACTCTGAAAGAGAAGAGCAAGGCCGATGAGAATGCTTTTGTAAGAAATCAAAATAGTTACATTGCGAAAGGGGATTGTAGTTTTTTGGAGAGCAAAGTTCATATACAACGAAGATCTATGAGAGATAAAAAACTAACATCTAATCCTACATCTGCGACTCCGTTCCTCCCTGAAACTTCATCCGGAGCTTCTGTCCTTGAAACGCGTTTTGCCCCCATGATCGGCGCATCACAAGAAGATCAACAACAAGAACTTGCAAAAGATGCAACAAAAACAACAAACAACAACATCAGTATACAAGCGACAAAAGCAGCATCAAGCACAATGATTGTAGTTACGGACTTCTACAGCAATGTCAGGGGACGGTCTTCAACAACAACTGCAATGGGCAACAACAAACACACGAATGAGAAACAAGGGACGACATTAGCAAAAACATGTCGTGATCAGCAGAAAACACAAGAGAAGGCAGGTCTTTACAAAGAGGAGGTGCAAGGCAAAGCAACCGAAGTAAGCCAGAAGGCTGCTGACACCACCCAAACTGCAAGGGACAAGGCCAGTGATACAGCTAAGATAGCAAGAGAGAGGCATCGTGGACTGCAACAGGCGACGATGGAAGAGTGGCGATGGCGTCACGAATGGCTAGATGGCTGTACCAGCTGTCATCGTTCACTACGTGCCCTTCTAGCATCATGGATTCCTTGGGTTTTCTCTGTTCTTTTCCTGTTATTGATTTTAGCTCTCCTCCAACGTGTTGTGTTCAAAGATAGATTATCAGATAGTAATAGTCGGGCTCGGCACCGAGCCTATCTCACCAAACCTCCTAAATCCCAAACCAAACCTCCACCTATTATACGTCTAGTTTATAGTAATTACCTATCTATCCCTAGACACAAAAGCCATCTCATTATAGTATTTAACATTATGACACATCTAAGTAGCACATATACACACTCATGTAATTCGTACATGTACTTCACACAAACAAAAACACAACATACACTCACATATATCTGTCTAACTAGCATATATAGACAATTGAAAATTTGGATGATAGCATGGGAGATACAGGTTCATGCCAAAGTCGAAATGACTCGAGGAAAACATCGTCGAACAACCGACCTACGAGATCAAGCCACTAAAGAAAGAAATCACCCGGATAGGGTCAACACGAATGAGAATGACCCGGATGTGGCCAATGAAAAAGAAGGAGATGCATATAGGATCAAGGCCGAAGAAAGCAACCCAGATTGGGGTAACTAAAGATCAAGCCACCAAACAAAGATGATTTGACCCGGATACGGTCAACACTATTAAGAATGACCCAGATAAAGGTCAACATAAGAGAAAGGGGATCCGGATAGGATCAAAACCAAAGACAATAGCCCAGATAAGGTCAACATAAGAGAAAGGGGATCCGGATAGGATCAAAACCAAAGACAAGACCTAGATCAGGTTAAACAACGAATGAAGCATAGCCCATGGATGATGATAAAACCCTCTCCAAATCCGGCACATACCGGAGGATGTGCTGGTTTGGTGGGGGTGAGTGTCGTGATGTTTTTGACACACAATGTGAAAGCACCCGGAATGCTCGAGGCATTACTCCTTCAAGTATGGGTTCGGGTTACGCATACCTTCTATGAAAAAGAAAATATGCCTTAGATGGGATTCGAACCTCCATCGTGTTAGCTCTAACAAGGGAAACTACCATTAAAGTAGTCCACTACATTATATATATATTACACTTAAAACTTATTAAAGGAGGAAACATGAAATAATAGACTAATAAAAACATATACAAGGCTCGAACCTTGTACCTCTAACTTATGAGGAATTGTATTTACCATTATAGTAAACACTATATAAGTGTTAAAACTCATAGAGTGATATGATATAAGGTATATTTACTTAAAACCACTAAACAATGCCACATGCACGAAGCCCATGGTTTCTAAGAGTAAAAACCATGGTATTCGTGCATGGCAAGAAAACCATGGTTTCTCATCTAG
>CAKZGI010000266.1 GCA_936914905.1 uncultured Trichormus sp.
TTTAACGAAGATACGATCCACGCGGACAAAGTACGGTCCAAATCTACAAAGTAGGTCAGCTTTGACCTGACGCCAGCCAATCCCGAAGATCACACCGACGAATCCTGAGGCAGTACGGATAACATGTCACGTACCACTTCGGAAGATTACGAGGAATTCACGAGTCCAAATGCTAACCTTCCCGTAAAAACTTTGATTCCAGCCTGCTGCAGATCAACACCAACTACCGGCTTGCACACAAGAGAGAAGAACGAAGCAAATACGGACTGCTCCTCCATGACAAGTGGTCAAACAAATACTGGCCCACTAACAGATACAGTCGAAGCATTCGAAACCACAATGGAACCAAGACTCTCCGGATGAGTTCGGAAAGTATCGGCCTTCTTTATCCTCGGACTGAACTACGTCCACTATACGAACGCAAGAGAACCGTGCACCTTCGACAAAGCATGCAGTGCACCGGATGCTGATTTATGGCAAACCACCATGAAATCCGAAATGGTCTCAATCTACGCCAACGAAACATTGGAGCTGGTTCTGTTACCAGCCAACAAGAAGGCCTTTCCATGGAAATGGGTGTTCTGCTACAAGTACGTATCCGGAACTGTAAAACCCAAGTACAAGGCTAGGCTAGTCGCAAAAGGCTTCAAGCAAGATCAAGGCATTGATTACGAAGAAATATTCTCACATGTGGTGAAGATGACGACCCTACGTTACTTACTCTGAGTTGTGGCGGCTGAAGACCTAGAGCTTGAGCAGATGGACGTGAAAACGACCTTCTTACACAGATTTACACGAAGACATCTACATGTCTCAACCGACTGGCTTCACGGCGATGGGGGGAGATCACCTCATTTGTCGGTTGAAGAAGAGCCTTTATGTCCTCAAACAACTGGCGCGAATGTGGTACTAAAAGTTCGACTCCCACATCCGGCAGCTAGGGTACCACCGGAGTAACTCCGACCCAAGCTTGTCCATGAAACGCGGAGACGATCAGTCCAAGATATACCTTATAATATACGAGGACGATATGCTTATCGCGGGAAAGGATAGAATAGTGATCAGGGCATCTGCTCTGCTCTTGCCCAAAGAAGTCCCAACAAACAACACACCAAGTGGAAGTGGTTGACACTTTTCACCCACAAGAAAACGACAATGTTCGATTGCAGTATGAGCTGTCCATATGGACTACTCAAATTGACAAGTATGTCAAGGGTCCCATGTACCAACTTCTTCCATGACGAGCTTCACACTCCCTATCGTTCTTCAGTTTGGATCTACCTCTTTGAAGAAGAAGGCTTTGCTGGATTCAAGGGTCACATCCTGCTTCATTGACATCAGATTTTCCCGGGAGCAAAACATTCCGAGCATCAAAACAACTACCCCAATTCCAATCGAAGTAATTGACGGTCAGACGCTCTTCTCCAATGAAATTACTGACCTAACAATTCCCTTGTTGCTTAGCATGGGGGCTCACCAAGAGGAAATCACTTTCCACCTTATTGCATCCCCTCGACATTCTATCATCTTGGGTTTATCTTGGCTCGAGACTCATAATCCATTTGTTGATTGGAGAACTCACTCCTCTGACTTCACTTCGACATGTCAACTACATGGGATCGCTTCCACCCGTCTTCAGGCTGATGCTCCGGCATCTATTTCGCAGCCTGAGAGGGGTGCTCCCATATCTGCTCCAGTGAGGGTCGTGCATGTGGCTGCTCCCATCTCTGCTTAGGTGAGGGCCATGGTGACGGCTGCTCCTATCTCTGCAGGGATATAGACTTGTCGATTATATCTGTAAAGAAGTAGTGGTGCGTCAATTGTGGAACTTGTGTAATGGGAGTAGTGCGCAAGAAAAAGGGTATGAGAGAGAAAGAGCATTGCATAGAAAACAGAAAATAGATTCTCTCCTTTCTCATTCACTCACCCTTAATTACATGCCCATCGGGTGACTTATATACATGGCCCCAATATTCCCTCCATCAAGGTAGTGGGCTGTCACGAGTACAATCACAACTTTATGTCATAAGTACAATTAAGGCATAAAGGTGGTGAGGGCCATGCAGACGGTTGCTCCCATCTCTGCACCAGTGAAGGCACGATTGCCCGATCAACTTGGAAGATAGTGTGAGTCCCCCCTTTCGTCTCATTTGTGGACTATCTGAGATTGAGCTTGAGGCCCTTCAAGCATATATTGCTTAGAACCTTGCCAGAGGCTTCATTTGACACTCCAAATCCTCATCAGGAGCTCCTATATTATTCATGAAGAAGAAGGATGGATCATTGCGAGTGTGTGTCGGCTATAGAGGTTTGAATCAAGTCACAATTCGAAACCGCTATCAATTGCCTCTTATTCCTAAGCTTCTCAATAAAAATTGATCTTAGAGGTGCCTACAACTTGGTCTGCATCAAGGACGGCAACGAGTGGAAAACGGCTTTTCGTACACGGTATGGAGATTTTGAATACATGGTAAAGCCTTTTGGTCTCACAAATGCTCCTGCAGTTTTGCAACACATGATGAATGATATTTTCCGAGAGTATCTAGAGCAATTCGTAGTTTTTTACCTCACAACATATTGATCTTCTACCAAACCGAGGAAGAGCACCCCAAACGTCTCCGTGTTTTCTTGTCCAAACTCTGCAAACATGGGATTTATGCTAAGCGTGAAAAATGTGAGTTTGATCGAACCTCCATAGAATTCCTTACTATGCACGAGAACAAAGTCACAACGGTTCCTGAATGGAAAATCCCGAGATGGGTCAAAGATGTACAATCCTTCTTGGGCTTCGCTAACTTCTATGGACGATTCATTCAAGGGTTCTCGACACTGGCACAACCATTGATAGCCCTCGCTCAGAAAGATCCCTTTCTCACTACACTCTTGCGGCCCAACTTCCATTGGAAACGCTCAAAAAAACCTTCACTTCGGCACTAGTACTCCTCCACCCAGACCCAACCAAACCATTTATACAAGAAACTGATGCCTTAGACTTCACCATCAGGGCCATCCTCTCCCAACCGGATTTAAACGGGATCCTCAAGGAAACCTCTTCGCAACTTACATGCTCACAGACAAATAATTTCTCAACGCGATAGCCGTGGATACTTCTACAGATGGGTTCACCAAAAACGTAATGGAGAATGTAAACCACTGAGCCAAAGGGAAGACACAAAATGACCGTGACCAGTTTGAAGTTCGAGACAAGTTTCTATTTCGGAACAACCTAATATACGTCCCTGATGGTCCGTGTCGACTGCACAGCATAAAAGAATGTCA
>CAKZGI010000267.1 GCA_936914905.1 uncultured Trichormus sp.
CCAAACCAAGATTCAAAACTTGACTACTAATCGAAGCTACTTCCAACACTCCAAAAATGAGTTCCCAAAGAAGTATCAAGCATGTTAAAGCCCCTTTTTAGAGCAGGAGAGGAAAGATCGTCCGATTTTGGAACGGCGTGACTTTTGGCTAGACAGACCCATCGTTTTGCCAAAAGTCGCGATGTTCGAGAATGTTGTTTTCAGCTACCTTTTTTGTTCAGTTTTCTATAAAATTGTCAATCAGGGTCAAATCAGTTCATATATCATGAATAAATCAACATTCGTTGCAGCCGGTGCTATCTCCATGTCAATCTTATCAGGTTGGGCAGTGAGTTTCTCCAAACGAGCATCACCATTCTTATTTGCTTCTTTCTGTACTTGCTTTGTAGAAGCAGCCTCTTTGATTTTTCCTTACCTGTCTCCTTTGAGTTATTGCTCTAGATCTAGGCTGGTGGAGGGTAAAGCCAAATGGGATCATAATAATTCCATGTTATAGTTGAACCTACAAAGGTGCATAAGGGAGTGTTTGCCCAGATCAAGCGAAACTCATGTCGCTTCATTATGGTCGCTTCTGAATCTCCTTGGATGTATATGGATTTTTACACTTATATAGGTATAGTATAGAGATATACTTCATTTATGGTTTGCATAGTGTGAGTTAAACTCACTTTGATACTCGCCCTCTCACATCATAGGCTTTTTGATCTCCTAGACTCCTTCCACGATTGACCAAATAGCAGCTCCGCAAGTTAGGATGCATGCGGGAAGGGTTGTAGCATAGATGCGTAGTTTTCTAACCCATATTTCGTGGGCAGCAGTGCAATCCCATAGTGCATGGCATTGGGTCTCTATTTGTGCATCTCCAAAGGAACATGTTGCTGGATGACGTGCCTTATGGAGCCAAATTCCTAAGGATTTTGTTAGATTGCTTACTGTTCTAAAGTTTTCTCCAAAGGCATCCAAAATCTTTTATGCTTCCCGATTCTTTGACGCGGCAAGCAAACTTTGACACTTAGATTGTAACATATGCATTCCCATCTTTTTCTTATAACAGAAAAAATGTTTGGGTTTTTTTGTAGAGAGACGAGGGTCTGACCAAAAGAACTCTACGTGGTTTGGGTCAGTGAATTGTAGGGTGCCTTCTGGCTATACTGATAGAAAGATATGTCGGTATGGTGTTTGTCCTTTTAAAACCCAACATCACCTAGGTTCTTCTGAATAAACCTTCCAACAGCAAGGGAGAGTCTTTAGGGTTGTTCTCCCAAATACCTTTTCGTAGCTTTTGCATCATTTGTTTATAGGTGTGTAGCTTTGCTTTTTGTCGGTCCGGGTTGAGACGCATGAGGGAGTTCCACATTGCTCTTGTTGTTGTAGGTCTAGAGGCCATCTTCCCCCAAGCAAGGTTTGTTGGTTGCCCAAAGAGTTCTCATGAGAAGGTTCTAAAACGTGGGTTCCATATGAGGGGCTGCCTCATTCGGGCTTCATGTGATGAAGGGGGGATTTGAATAAGCGATGTCCATAGTTCTTTCCATGATTAAAGTATCCCATTAATTAGTTTATATTTGAAATCTTGGAATTTGGATGTTTGATAGACAAAACCGACGCATTCGCCACAATCAGTCGGTGCGTGGTGTGTAGGCGCACATGCAATCCAGGAGATATTTACTCCACGGCCCTACATCTGGTCGTAGGCGGCGAACTACAAATTTGCCTAATGAGGGTTTGGATTGTTGCCATGGGTCAATTAGCCCCATTCCGCCTGGTGATTTGGGTAAGGTAATAGTTCTCCTTGCCACTTTAGCTCTAGAAATTTCTTGATCTTTGCCTGCCCATATGTAGTTGCGTATTAATCTTTTTAGCTTCTCTAGACAAGCTCTTGAGAACATGCAACTCGATGGCACAAACCACCAAAAGGACACTATTAGCCACTCTGCCGGCAAGGGATAGTTTGGCATGGCTCCAATGCAACAAATTTTTCCTTAGAAGAGTGAGGAGAGGTGCTACATGGGCTTCAGTCGGCATGTCTACCCCAATTTGACAACCTAGATATCGTATAGCAATGCCATGCGGAACCCATTCAAAGTTTTGGATTGGAGACCAGTAAGCCATCAGCCTCTTCGAAATCCATATTGCTTTGGATTTATCCCAGTTGATCCGGGCTCCTGAAGCCGAGCAAAAAATGGTCAGATCTTTATACATTGCATTTAGATTGTCTGTATATCCATCCTTTCCTGGAAGTAGAGTGAGGCATCATCGGTGAATTCATAGTCTACTAGTTGGTCATATGCTGAGGGAAATGAGATCCTTTGAGCCCAACTTACGATCTACTGAGAAAACAATGCATAGCCTCCGTGAAGATAAAAAAGAGGTAAGGAGCCAAGGGACAAACTTGTCTTATTGATCGAGAGAGACAAATTTTGTCTCCCTTAGTACTAGAGATGATCACCTTACTGTGTGCCAAGGAGTAAATAGAAGTTGTACCCTTGATCCATGTCTCGTCAAAACCCATTTTCTTCATTGTGCCTTGTAAGAATTGCCAACCAACTCTATCATAAGCTTTTTCAAAGTCTAGAACGAAGACTGCTAATTCTTCTTTCCATAGACGAGCTCGGGCCGATGCCCCCCAAAAAAGTGAAGATGTTATCAAAGATAATTCTTTCAAGAATAAAACCAGTTTGGGATGTATGAATAAAGTCCGCTAATATTGGTCTTAATCTCACACAAGAGCCTTAGCATAAATTTTGTGTATGGTGTTTAGCACTTTTATGGGTCGCCATTTTCGAATGTTGGTAGAATAGCCTTCCCCTTTGGGGATGAGGTAAATGAGTCCTGAAAATTTTGTTGGCATTTTTCCAACGTTGAAAATTTCTTGAAAACCTTGGCAGATTTGTGAACCAAGAGATTCCCAATAAGGCAGCAAAAAGGCAGGTGTGAGGCCATCTTCACCGGGGCAAGAATGATGAGGTACGGAGTTTAAGGCTTTTAGCAGCTCGTTGATGGAGAAAGGATGGTTCAAAAGAGCATTCATCTCTTTGTTTAGTGAAGGTTTCACGTGGGACCAGATTTGGCCCCTGTCCTCGAGTGTGGAAGATTCTGGTGAATCTTCTCTTAGTAGGTTGATGTAGAAATCAGTGTTTATTGACATAATTCTATCAAGGTCTACGGTGAGATGGCCGTCTATGTTTTCTAATGTATGTGCTCTAATATAACGCCCATGTTGTAACACAACGCCCTAACCATTTCGAGCATTCTATTAGAGAGGGCGTTCTAATTTT
>CAKZGI010000268.1 GCA_936914905.1 uncultured Trichormus sp.
CATACTTGTATACGTCGAGTATTCTAAGAGCAAATATATATTTTTCATAGAGTAATAGGATAAGGCACTTGGTTGAGGTAAATGGTCCTGAAGTAGAGGTTAATGGCCGAAATCTCACGATTGCAGCTAGTTTAAAGTTTAGCTTTGATATGGACTTTTTGCACCACTTTTTGCAAATATCTTTCCAAGATAACCATATCTACATATAATGTCTTTCCAAACAAACTTACAAATAGCCTCGGATGATTTGGTTCTCAAAGCCCTTCCTTCGACTTGATTTGTAAGGTCCTCTCTAGCCAATACCAGATGCTTCATTTGCCACATCTGTTTTGGCATCATTACTAGATCAAGAGACTATTTGTAGTACATTGCAGCTGGAAACGTAGGATGAAGACCATCTCTATGTCGAATCTCTAAAAAAATATTGACATATTTTACAAGTTTCAACATATTCTTTGACCTCTTTATACATCCCATTCCACCAATATCATGCTTTAACTTTTTCAAATGTTGCCCATATACCTTTGTGACCTGCCCACAACTCTTCATGACATTCTTTTATGATTTGCTTCTTAATTGAATCATCACAAATAACTCAAAAAGTGTTTTCACCTTTCTTCTTTTGTTATCTCCATAAGTAACCATCGTGTAGAAAAAAGTCTTTGGTTTCCTTCTAATATCATGAAACTTCTTATTAGACCAATCAGATGCTCTCTTCGATGAACTTAGATACTTACCAATGTTCAACATATCCCCAGAATACTCTTCTTCTCAAAACGTTGCAAGTCAAAACAAACAACCACTAGATATGTATAGAAATCATCTTCTACATCTTCCTTAGTTATCTCCATGTCTTTAGCATTGTAGTAACTAGCTCGAGAAAGCATATCAACCACTACATTTTCTTTATTTGTAATGTGCATAAACTTAAGACTCAAAGACTTAATATATGCAATCCATCGAAGCATATCTACATCTGGGGTAGAGCAATTCATAATCATCCCAATCATAGGTAAACAATCAGTCTCTACTATCACGAGGACACCTATTAAATAATCTTTATCATTTTTAATGGCTGTCACATAACCCCATAATTGTCTTTTGATTTGAGCGTAACTCATTTGTCTTGAATTAAGCACCTTTGCCCCAAATCTAATTACATATCTTTTTTTATCATTATCTTCTTGCCCAAGAGCCCATCCAATTCCTATTGGGGTAGAATCCACCGTTACAATGAGTTTTCTTCCATGAGAATAGTGTGGTTTCCTTAACACAGGGGCTTTTAATAACATCTCTTTCAATTGTATCATTGCATTTGTATGCATACTAGACCATTCAAATTTTTTATTCTTTCTTAATAATTGATATAATGGTTTTGCCACACGAGCATAGTGTGGTTTCCACCTGTAATAAAACAAACACACCCCAAGAAATCTTCTTACCTCAGATTGTGTTTCACATCTATTCTCCATGCTTTGGAGAGCATCAATCTTCTTAGGAGAAGGCTTCCTCCCATAAGGTCCACACAAATGTCCAACAACCATGATTTTTGGCATTCCAAACATGGTTTCTTTTACCTCTACAGAAGAATAGATAGCATGTCCTGCAAAAGCTTCAGCAAATTCATCAGCAATTGGCCGTATTCCTGCATTTCGTATTGTGACAGCATTAACAGGTTGTAAGTCTTGAATAAATCGTAAACTACCATCTTTCTTTTCCACAGTAAACCATCTATTTGAATATGGAGCATTAGATGGCTCCAAGATCCCCATTTTAATCTTTTCATTCAACAAATCTATTAGTTGTGAAACACGAGCTCTAGGAATAGGAATCGGTCGAAAGTTCCATGGAACATGCGGAATAGTAAAGATAACCATAGGCTCTATTATGCTTGGATCAACACAACCAATTTCATGTGGAGAAAATGCAAATGCCTTACCATGTCTTTGCAACATCCTCTTGAATTGATCCTTATATTCTTCGAGTAAGAAATCCCCCATCCAACTTTTAACATATCCAATTTTACCCGGTTCCCTTAGCATTGGCTCTCGACATACATCCTTTCTTAACATATCACTACTTTTTGGTAATGGTACTTCCACTGGCTTAACCTTCTTTTCCACTGTCTTATATTTAGTATTAACATGTGCATCATTCCTAGCATATTCTTGTTCAAACAAACTATAGATCTCAATATACATGCTTATTGAAGTTACATGGATTGTTTCAATATATTCATTGCCATTGGTTAAAACCTCATCCAAAAGGCTAACAGTATCATCAAATGTAAATTCTTCAAAAATTCTGGCGTTACATTCATCAACTTCTAGCATTTTACTTTTCCTTAAAACTTCTTGGAAAGCATCAACATGTTTCTTATCTAAGTCAATATCAATAAACTTGAGCATAGCTCCCGCTGAAAAATATGTTCCCTCTCTTTTTGTAATCATTAGAGTTTTCTTTATTTTGGACCCATTACACCCCTAACTTACAATGGTTCTTCGGGGAAATCCCATTCACTTTTTTACATCGAGCCGAATAGTCTCGGAGGGAATCCCGATTCCGACAATGATTCAAATGAACTGTCAAGAACTGCACTACTCGTTTCCCATCTTGACTTTTGATGCGTGCATATGCAGACACGTCGTCAAGAACCTTAGTCTCCATCCTAACTGCTGTGATGTAAGGTTCACCTAGGATAATGGGGTATGAACACTTCTCTTGTACAAAGAAATGTTGTTCAACTTGTACATCTCCAATCATAACAGGAATATTAGGAACTGCACCAAAGAGGTCACCAGTTGAGGTTGTGGCCATCCGTACTCTCCAACCATGACTTGTATATATTGGCCAACCACCTTTTCTATACACATCACCAGATGTTACGTTTATTTCAGATCCTTGATCAATTAACGCCACGAGTGGCTCTAATAGTCCTCTGATTTTGACTGGAGCTTCAGTAGTAGATCTTGCCCAATGTTTCCGTGAGAAGTGCCCCTTAATGGCATCTAAATTTTCTTCTTCAGATCCTACACAACATCCATTAGAACTAGATACATAGTTTGCGGCATGTGTCGGGAGACATTTTCCTACCCCTTTATCACCCGCATCATCAATCATTTGCTTCTTCCTTTTTATTATCTCAATGTCCTTTTCTCTGATCTCTCTTTTTTCGCAATTCCAAATACTTCTCTCAAATTACATTTTACCTCACTATCTAATATTTTTTTTTCAAGGAG
>CAKZGI010000269.1 GCA_936914905.1 uncultured Trichormus sp.
TATGTATGTTTTTTTTCTCTCGATATAAGGTATTTGTGTATGCTTTTTTCTGTCCATGTGTTTTACGAGGCGTGATTATCACAGGTGTATGTGTTGTGTTGAGTGGATTTGGCTTTGCGTTCTAAATCCTGAAAATAAGGAACTGTGTAAGGGGCATCGTATGATTCCATGTCTTCCCAAGACCTGCAAACACCACAAACATCAATGACAGAGATTCATCTCTATCCTCTGTCACGGCAAGCTAACCAAAAAGCTTGATCAGCCGCTGATCATGATGCTTCCTTTCTGCTACATATGCACGATTATCCTCACTATTGCGTCGTGTTTGAGCTCCTGCCAGAGTCCGTATGCCCTTGACCATGTCATTGTAGTACGCAGGACGTGTTCCAAACCTTGTGCATCGCTGTCATAGACTTCATCAGCAGGCGGGTAGATATCGTGCAGCGCTCGACAGAGCCGGGCTCCCGCCTCATGTTCGCAGAGTCGGACCATTGCTAACGCTGAGATAACAGAGCCGCCCTATGGCGGACTTCTCTGCAGCACCGACATCTGCTGCTATGCAGCAGCCCATCACTTGTCGATTTATTTCACGCCTTGTTCACAGTTTAGCCGCCCATGTCGCACATTGTTCTCTGTTCCTGGCTGCACGTATCCAACATAGCAGGTTCTGTGGGGTTGTGTGGGCCGCCTGTGTCGCAGCGTGTGGCGTCATATGCAGGAGGTGTTACCGCCTGTGTCGCATTGTTCTACAGCAACACCAACGGGAGTTGTGTTGCCCTGCAGCAGTGCCCATGGGTGTCGCACGCTCCATGGCTGCCCACGTTCATGCAGGCGGCCGTACCATCACCGCTCCCTGCTGCTTCCCTTACATTACAGCTCCCTGCCCTAGCTAGGGTAGGGATCGTTTCACACTTGACAGAGGCTGACCATCCCCCACACATACATGAATGTTGACCGTCTCAAAGACAATCACGAGACCGTGTGAAACACACACAAACACAGGCTAACAATTATACACACACATGCCAATCGTTACACACATAGGCTAATTGTCTCACACATGTCTGGCTAGTGTATTGTCACCAATGAACCAGAAAAGAAAGCACATATGTTAACATGGCCTTCTTTTTCAAAAACTGCGGAAAAAAGCATACCTTTTTTATGACCATAGTCTCTTCTAAAACCGGAAGAAAAAAGTGTATATCCTATATTTAGACAAGTTGCTTTTTGACAGCAACAAAGCATATACACCCATCATACAATTGGTAATTTTAGCTGGAAAAACTGTGCCCATTGAACAATTGTCTTTTGGCTAGAATAAAAGCACGTGGATTATCATGCGTTTTTTTCCCCTAACAAGAGAAAGCAACACACACACACACACATGCAACAACTTGGCGCCATAGGTTCATTTGTCTCTCCCTATTCGGATGATCTAAGCATAGATACTCACCATTGTGAGTCACGGAATCGATAACTAGTATTTCATCCAATTAATGCCAATTCTCTCGCATGGGATTTGACTTCGACTATGAAGTGAACATGTCTTCATTTTGTTTTTCCGTCGAGTTATCTAATACACATCCAAAATTACACTAGCGGCCAAACACATCCAATGTGTTTTAACATCTAAGAAACCACCAACAATTGGGCTCAAACGCATGCATTCACATGCATTATAATCAAAGTGCAATTCGGGGTCCCGGAATGGAATTAAAGAGCCGAAAACCACCGATGTGGGCACAATGATTGCAATTCATTCCTATATCTATGTGCATGAGCAATGCCTCTTGGTAGACATACGTGGTTGATCCTCGTGGAGCCACCAAACACATTCAATATCAAGGTCAGGGAAAGGCATATTTTCTGTCACCCTCGTGGTTTTTAAAACACTTTAGTGTTACCACAGTAATCTGACTCTTCCAAGTTGTCTCACATGTCTAGAGGTGTAATGACATGAGATAATTCATCGAATAATGTTTGCCGAGCACTGTTCAATCACTGAGAGTTTCCTTTCGGAGAATGATTGCCTAACGTTTGCTCAATCATACATGCTATATACAACTCACTGGCTTACACTACCTAGCTGGACTGTGCATACTCTCATAGGATGATGATAGAGGCTAATATGTCACATGTCACTCATAATGTCATCACGTCCACTTTGAATGTCTAACATGTGAACACACTCAAATGCAAAGAGAGACCATCCAAGTGACTCGTCCTTAGTAGTTAAGCCTTATACGAGATTCAAAAGGAAAGACCCGAAGAAGCTATTAGCACTCAATTTGGATGATGAGAGTTCCATTTGAAACTCCATCCAAAAATCGATAGTACCGATGTTTCCTACATTAGTCATGACCTTAAAGGGGAAGTTACCCTCATGACACGAACTTCGTCATTCGATGAAACTGTCTAGTTCGGACTAGTGTCATTAAGGTACTTAGAACATAGTTTCTATAACCCTCGCCGTAGATCAAGTTAATTTTAAACCTAGTCACTCTCTCTCTTTACATCACTTCTAGTTAGATGATTATATTCATCCAGCTACAATACATATAGGAAAGGAGTAGTGATGATCGGGTAATTACTTGAATCATGACCTCTCAACTTGGACTATCGTTGTGAAGTGCACAACAAGGATCCTTCAAACCTCGAAGATACAAGTGACATGCTACTTTGCTATAGTCATACTTCGAATAAGGACCATAACAACCTCAAAGCTTCAAATGCCTAATCTGGCACAATTTGTTGGGAAACACTAGACACCCAATGAATTTTTCTACACACGACTCTAAGCTATTTACTCATGCATGTGCATCTACCAAAGAACCACATAAAAAGACCAATGCTATAGCTCCACTGAAAGTGAAATGAGCACAATGGTCAAGCCTCTAGGACTTTGTCAATGCCTTGAATTTTTTCGGGGAATACATACACATCATTTTCGGACTTGTCAAATGAACCTTTAGTCTTTCCTTTGTTTGACCAAGAACTTTATTCACTTTATACCCCTACATCTATTTCTCTTCTTCTCCGGACTCATAATGAGTTTCAAGAGGTTTTTCCTAAGCATTGTAAACCTTGGTTTATAAACGTAATATTGATCTTCCTATCCATCTCATACATGGTGTTCCACCTACTAATTTCCTTTGTCACCTAGTGATTCAAGGAAGATGGGATTGTCTTTTAAGTGTAAGAATGCCTTACAAGGAGAATATATTCGTTTATCTTCCAATGGAGTGTCAATCGTCTTAGATGAGAAATATGTAGGAACAACTCTACTTGTTTGAGTAAAGTCATTGTCAAAATCACATTTTGGAAAGCTATTTGGGATGACTTAACGAGGTACTCAAATTGATCTTTCTCAGATAGAGAAAGTGACATTCTGGACTACTCGTAATGTTCGAGACATTTTCTTCGTTCCTTGGTCTTGACGCTATTTTGCAATTTGCATTGCCATTCTTGACCCTCTCGGGGTTAAGATATCATTGACTATAGTGTAAATTCCTTGGAACTATCTCCTAGATGAATCCTTTAGGACACTCCAAGATCCTAGGTGTCAAGCTCCTTCACTTACATCACATTCCCGAACTCAACCTTCTCAAGAGTTAAACTTATGCAAGTACTAATATAGCTGGTCTAATCTTATACAAAGATACCATACATATCTCTTGTATTCATGAGTTATAAAACCTTTTTAGTATTGGTATTCACTTCATGGACATGAATTTGCTTGTGATCATACATGCATGTAGCACATCAAAACATTATCTATGGGGACATCATTGGTGATGACTCTAGATCATGAGTCCTTAACATATTCATGTGCCCTAGAAGACCTAACTATCCCTAAGGCACAATGAGTGAAACTCATTTAGGACTGCAATTTCCCCATTAGGTATTGTCAACGATCCATTACTGTGGTCGTTCATGCTTTCAAGTCGTACTTCGGAAGTTAACATGCTTAACTTCATCCAAAACTTACATGATCTTTTCTAACACCTTCGAGGCAGGTACCTTGATGACAATTATCATAAATTTGGACAAGAGCCGAATCTTTTAAAAGATGCCAATAAACACTACATCCTCGAAGGTAACCTTTCACATTGTTAGCGGCTTGTTCTGCCATAATGGAAGGGTTTGTGTTCCATCCTTGTCTGAGGTCGAAAATAAGGTCTTTTCGAATGCAATAAGCACACCCTCAAAAGGACATCTTGGAATACAACATACACTTGTTTTGATCTCTACTCATTTCTACTTGCCTTTCATAATTGGCTACTCATTTCCACGATTACAACTCCAGATTTGCTCTACCAATTCGTTGGTGAGTAATTACAATTTACAGTTATCAATGGTTATGATTAGAGATAGAGATTCATTGGTCACTAGTAATTTTTAGATGCTTGCCTTTAAAAAGCTGGAACCTTGAGCATTAGCTCCATAAACATACCTCAGTTTGTGGACATAACGTACAAGTGAATCAAGATCATTGAGGACATGCTTTCACGTTTGGTCGCGAGAAAGCA
>CAKZGI010000270.1 GCA_936914905.1 uncultured Trichormus sp.
TCCCTTCCCCTGAAATGGTTTTTGAACATGGAGTGAAGTGAGCCATCTTTGTAAAACGATCGACAACGACCAATACCGAGTCATAGCTATTGACCAGGGGTAGGTCGGTTATAAGATCCATAGAAATTGAGGCCCATGGACGACATGGGGATGGAAGCGGTTGAAGTAACCCGTATGGTCGATGATGAACCGCTTTGGAGCGAGCGCAAACCTCACAAGTCCTGATGTATTCTTTGACGAACTTCCATGGTTGTGGCCACCAATACCCCCGAGAAATTAGTTCCAGTGTTTTGCCGACACCAAAATGGCCTGCAAGTGGGTCATCGTGGCATTCCCGCAACACCCGGGTGCGACATGGGCCCTCTGGGACATATAATTGATGATCGCGGAAAAGCAATCCATCTTGAATGGTGAAGTGATCGAGGTCCTTCCTTTTGTTTCCCATGGAGGGGTTTTGAAGGATTTTTTGAATCTCGTTGGCGAACCCATCCCTCGTGGTTGCCTCAATTATCTCCTTGAGTAAAGAATCATCTTGCAACATGCAAGTACTAAAAAGATGCAATTGGTCGGGCTTCAGCAAACATCGAGACTGTTGAGCATAAGCAGCATCCCCAGGGCGGATTTCAAGTTCTGCTCTTCGAGAAAGGGCATCGGCCTTCCCATGTTGTGCACCAGGTCGAAATATGATCTCAAAATCGTAGTCGGCGAGAAATGTCGACCATCGAGCCTGCCTTCGATTAAGTGTACGTGTAGTGGAAAAATAGACTAAATTCTTATGATCAGTCACTACCTGAATACGGTGTTGTGCGCCGGCCAAGTAGGGGCGCCATTCTTCGAAGGCGGCAATGATTGCAGCAAGCTCCTTGTCGTAGATCGGATAGTTGATTTCGGCTTCTGTGAATTTCCGGGAATAGTAAGCCACTGGATGCATTATGTTGGTGTCGTCCGCCTGGGATAAGATGGCACCGATAGCGAAGTCAGAGGCGTCAGTTTCAACCTGGAAGGATTTTCTCGGGTCGGCATGCAGAAGCACAGGGGCAGTACTGAAGGCTTGTTTAAGTGCCTCAAATGAGTTTTGCGCTGCCACGGTCCATAGAAATGGAGTACCCTTGCACGTGAGTGCGATCAAGGGTTGTGCTAGCGTGGAAAACCCCTTGATAAAGCGACGGTAAAAATTCGCGAAGCCGAGGAATGACTGAACATCTTTAACTCGAGTCGGAGTCGCCCACTCCCGAATGACTGTTACCTTCTTCATATCCATCTTGATGCCAGTGGGTGAGATGATGTAGCCCAAGAACTCGATCGAGGTACGGTCGAACTCGCATTTCTCACTTTTGGCATAAAGTCCGTGTTCGCGAAGTTTGGCAAGAACTAATCGGACTTGTCGGGTGTGCTCCTCCATGCTCGACGAAAAAACCAGAATATCATCAAGGTAAATGACAACAAAATGATCCAAATATTGCCGGAATATATCGTTCATCATATGTTGAAAAACGGCTGGGGCATTGGTAAGACCGAAAGGCATTACCTTGTATTCGAAATGCCCATACCGTGTTCGGAATGCGGTTTTCCACTCATCGCCGGGCTTGATGCGTACCAAATTGTATGCACCACGAAGATCGATTTTGGAGAAGACACGTGCGGATTGGAGCCGGTCGAGGAGTTCGGGGATAAGAGGTAACGGATAGCGGTTGCGCACCGTGAGTTTGTTGAGACCCCGGTAGTCTACACATAAGCGTAGAGAGCCGTCCTTCTTCTTGACGAATAGGATGGGGGCCCCGGCTGGCGACTTAGAAGGTTGAATAAATCCTTTCTCGAGGTTCTCATCAAGATATCCTCGAAGGGCCTTTAGTTCTGGTGCGGACAACCCGTATATAGGACCAAAGGGTGGACATGCTCCTTCTTGAAGATCTATCGGGCAGTCGTAGCGCCGGTGTTCGGGCAAACGATCTGCATTACGTTTCTCAAATACATCAGAGAAGTCTTTATACCTGTTGGGAATCCCGTTCACTGTGTCAGAAACGGCTCCACAAACTGCAGGCGGGTGACTGGCTAAGGCGGAGATGACCCCATCTTGGATCGGGTGTGGGGTGGCTGAGTTGGTTTCGATCTTCATAGTTTGTCCCGGGCATCCCGGCTCCCTAAATGTCAAAGAACGGTTGCACCAATCCACTGTTGGATTGTGTGCCTCCAACCACGTTAGGCCTAGGACGATCGGGTGTCGAGGGGATGCGATGAGATAAAATGGGAGCTCCTCCTGGTGGGATCCCACACGAAGCACTAATGGGATTGTAGCCTGGGTAATAGCACCGGACGAGAGGACGCGCCCATCGATGGCTTCAACCAGAATCGGTTTTGGTAGATTGACAACGGGTACTCCATGTGCTCGGACGAACGCGATGTCGATGAAGCAAGAAGACGCTCCGGAATCAAGTAGGGCGACAGAGTGTATGGAACTAGAGTTAAAATAAAGGCATACCTCAAAAGTGAAATTGCCTGATGTCCCGGCAATGGAACCAAGAGAAGGTGCGTGATGGGGGGCGTCCAGCTGCATGGCTCCTACTGCAACCGGACGATGTCGTTTTCCGGATGTAGGGGACTCTGCACCCCATTGGCTCTATGGATTTGTGGGCGATTGTTCCTAGGACAAAAGCGAATGAGATGATCGGACGCACCGCAATATAGGCACAGGCCGTTAGCCCGCCGATATTGTCTTTGGGCCTCAGTCAATGGCCGGAATCGGGCTCGATCAATTTCCATTGGGACGGGAGCATCTACCAAGGTAGGGGAGCTTGACGCGGTCGGCGAGACTGATATTTGAGGTTGGACTACAGGTGTGTGTCGTGGGCCCCAAGCCAGGCGCTCTTCCTGGCGAAATTCAAAAAGACGATTGTCACAGAGGACTGCTTGCGAGACCGCTTGGGACAACGAGGTGGGCTCGGGGAAGTTCAAGAGAAGATTCTTGACATTGCTCCGAAGGCCCCGCCGAAAGTGGTCGACTAAAGCTTGATCATCCCAATTGACGTCGCATGCTAATTGTCGAAATTCTGAAGCATAAACAGAAGCTGCACGCGAACCTTGTTGTAGTGCATAAAGCTTGGTGAGGGCCGTTCGTCGTCGGTCCGTCTCCCCAAACGTGGCTTCAAACTCCGCGAGGAAGGCGGGAAAGTCCTCCAATAGGGGTGAAGCAGTTTCCACTAGTGGCGCAAACCAAGCTTGGGCCGCACCGGAGAGGAGGGTGCCTACAAGGCCGACTTGTCGAAAATCATCCGCATAACGTTGAGGTTGTAGCCGAATGATAAGACGAATCTGGTTGACGAACCCGCGGAAATGTGACCGTGTTCCATCAAATTTTTCTGGTAGGCTAACCTTAGGCTCAAGGATATGAGAACAAGTTGGGCTGGGTGTTGATAGAAGATTAGGCTTTAAGATAGGTTGTGGTGGGAGATTAGGCTCATCGAGTTGTGATGGTAGAGAAGTGCGGGCTTGAAGTTCTTGTAAAGAATTCCGAAGAACTTCATTTTCAAGCTGGAGTTGTTGTAAGGCTTCCATTATCTGGCTTAAGTTATTGGTTGGATCGGACATGGTTCCGGCTAGGGAGGAGAAAGCTACGGCTTGGAAGGTGAACAAACTGTCACGGAGAGATAATATAACGAAGCGGATAGAAGATCGAAGGGATACTGACACGGAAGGATAATAAGAACAAGAGGCTAGAAGATCGAAAGGATGGGTAGATGAATTAGAAGACTCCGTAACTGGTGTTGTTCACCTTGATTGTAATCTAGGTGAACACACATATTTATACAAGTTCTGAGATCGAATATCTCTAGAATATACTCAAGAATATCCGTAGAATATACTAGACTAGAATATCTCTAGAATATGCCTAAGTATATCTGTAGAATATACTCAAGACTAGAATATGACTAACTCATACAATACAAATGAACTTATAAGTTCATACATAACTCATGTGTATCCATGTGGTTTATCTTAACATAACATAATACTATGAGTCTCAAAGGTTAGAGGTTCGAGTTGAGATTCTGACATTATCCCCCTTCTTAGGCTGCCTGCCCAACCCGCTTGCCGGTTTGTGTGGATATCGATGATGGAAATCCTGGACCACTTCCGGGGCATTCTTTAAATGTTGTGATGGTTCCCACGTGGCCTCAGACATGGGGTACCCCTTCCACAAGACTAGATATTGAAGGCGCCGACGGTGCAGACGCGAGTCAAGTATTTGGTCGACCTCGTATTCTTCTCCCGTCGTTAACTCCACAGGTGGGGGTGGCGGGGCCTGGCGTTCCGGGATCTGCGAAGCATGGTGGGGTTCGAGGAGGGAGACATGAAAAACATCGTGAATCCGAAAGTGCGATGGAAGCTCTAGCCGGAAAGCGACTGTATTGATGCGCTCGACTATACGGAATGGCCCCAATTTCTTGTAGTCAAGTTTGGCACATGGACGTGTAG
>CAKZGI010000271.1 GCA_936914905.1 uncultured Trichormus sp.
TTTTCCATAACTGCTTGCTATATTCTGCCTCACCTATCACACTTGTCAACACCCCACCACCTCAATCCTTACCCTAAAACAGGAGTAAAGGAATGATAGAATATATCTGGTGTTGAAGATTCTTCGAGTCTGTATATTTTTCTGATTTTTTGCTGCATGCATATTTATTTCTCTGTTCATAAATACAATCCAGTTAATAGAAACTAAAAAAATCCCCCTTCCGGATTTTATAGATTATCACGAAAGACGGATTTAAATTAATTAAAATTTGGCTGTTGCCTTAAGCAGCAACTTTTTCTTCGAGTGGTTTAAAAGTCTTTTTAGTCGCACCGCAAATAGGACAACTCCAATCATCAGGAATTTGTGCAAAAGGTGTATAAGGTGCAATTCCCGAATCAGGATCACCAACAACGGGATCATAAATCATGCTGCATTGTCTACAAATCCATTTTTGAGTTTGAGGATCTTCACCTGCTACTCTGGTTACAGCTTGTCCTCCATTTAATACTTCTAATGCTTCGGTGTAACGATCTGCGTGATAATTTTCGACGAATTTTAATAATCCAAAACGGTGTGCAGCGGCGCGGAATGTGTTAGCGTGGTCGCTAGATTCTTGGGCTTGTTTAAGAAATTCTTCAGCTGTGGGATTGTCTCTGTCGTTTTGAGCAGAAGCGGCAAATTCAGGATACATTGTAGTGTATTCATAGGTTTCGCCTTCAATTGCTAAAGACAAACAGCGAGATACTATTTCCCGTTTTTGTTCATCAGTTAAACTAGCGGCATCTTTCACAACTAGTTCTGGATGTAATAACTCGAAATGTGCAAAAGCGTGTTCAGTTTCTTGATCTGCTGTTTCTTTAAAAAGTTTTGCTAAGTCTGAAAAATCCAGTTGACGTGCTACTTTTGCAAAAAACAGATATTTGCGATTTGCCATCGATTCACCACCGAAAGCAGATTCTAAGTTTTGGAGTGTAGTAAAGTTCGACGAGTCCATATTTTTGTATGCCTGCTAAGTGATATTTAATGGAAAAAACAGACTTTCAAACTAGCATAGATGATTTGATCTTGAAAAAGATACTAAATAGGTTTTATACAACCTATTATGATTCATCTTTTAATGACGTGGTTTGTTAGCTGCTCTCGACAATTATAAAGCTGAAAACTTTGGTTAGCTTATGATTTTTTTACAGGAATTGAGATAAGTTTGTGAAGATTCTAAGATTCTAAGAAGGGATAATCTGTATATCCTGTAGCATCTGGAGCATAAAATGTTTTCTGGTCTGGGCTATTCAATTGGGCGTTAAGTTGCAAGCGTTTTGGTAAATCTGGATTGGAGATAAATAGCTTGCCAAAAGAGACTGAATCTGCATTACCTTCTCCAAGAATCCGATCGCTTATAATCAGATCATAGCCACTGTTAGTAATGATTGTGCCTTGGTAAATGGGGCGGAACTCAGTAATTACAGGATTCAACACCTGAGGGGTAGCTAAATCAATTTAATTCGCTTCCATCAAATGCAAATAGGCTAGTCCAAAGGAGTTAAGTGCCTGAATTACATAACCAAAAGTTGCTAGAGGATTGCTATCTTGCATCCCTTAAAATGTATTACTAAATGAAAGTCTAATACCGATGTGATCGCCTCCCCAAACGTTAGCCAGAGTAGCGACCACATCCAATAGAAACCTGCTGCAGTTTTCAATTGAACCACCATATTCATCAGTACGTTGCTTAGAACCATCTTGTAACAATGGGTCAATTAAATAACCAAAAGCACCGTGTAGTTCCAGACCATCAAAACCAGCTACTAAAACATTTTTTGCCCCTTGGCGGAATTGCTCAACTATTTCGAGGATTTCCTCAATTTCTAAGGCGTGTGTAGTGCCTAAAGATACGTTAATAGTCGGTGTATGTAATGAACCAACTGCTGCGATCATACTGGGAGCAACAGGCAACTCTCCCCCCAACAAAAATGAGTGGGAAATCCTGCCAGAGTGGCATAGTTGCAGAACAATTCTTCCCCCTTGTTCATGAACAACATCTACCACCAGTTGTCATCCTCCCACCTGTCATCTGGGCAAATACCCAGATGAATCATGTAACGTAAACTCATTGGAGACACCATCATGCATTCTGTTACAATTAGTCCTGCACTAGCGCGTTGAGGAAAATAAGTCGCCATCAGCGAGTTAGGAATGCTATCAATCGCCCTTAACCGAGTTATAGGAGCCATGAAAATCCGATTAGGTAGAATATATGATTCAAGTTGAACAGGTGTAAAAAGATTTCCCTTGCTATCCATTTAATCACATCTTTAAAGAGATACTGTCAAATTCAATATACTTGTAAATCTTTAATAAATGTTTAATAAAATCCCGAAATCTCACTACTTGAAAAGCCAATTTCTCTGTAAAAATAATACTAAATATACTAGATACATAATTTCCGTAAACTAAAACTGTCATGTCAAAAACCATATCTATGACAAAAACAGCCCTAATCACTGGCATTACAGGTCAAGATGGCTACTATCTCAGTCATTTACTTGTTAACCAAAATTACCGAGTCGTGGGCTTGATGCCTCCTCACCGACAACCTAATTTATCAAAATTGGGAGATCTGGCAGATAAAGTAGAAATTTACACTGTTGATTTAAGAGATAGTGCGGGTTTATTTACTGCTGTTGAACAACTACAACCCGAGGAAATTTATAATTTAGCTGCTCCCAGTTTCGTTCCTGATTCCTGGCATGATCCTTTGGGAACTCTCGATCTCATCACGGGTACTGCTACCAGATTATTAGAGGCAATCCGGCAAGTTGGTTTATCTACAAGGTTTTATCAAGCCAGCAGTTCAGAAATGTTTGGTGATGTAACTGTTTCTCCCCAGGATGAAGAAACTCCTTTCCGTCCTAAAAATCCCTACGCAGCCGCAAAATTACACGCTCACTGGACGATGGTACATCACCGAAAGCGTTATGGTTTGTTTGCTTGTAGTGGTATTTTATATAACCATGAATCTCCTTTACGTCCTCCTCAGTTTGTGACACGGAAAGTTTCTTTAGCAGCAGCATCAATAAAATTGGGTTTAGCCCAAAGCTTGGAAATGGGTAACTTAGATGCTAAACGGGATTGGGGTTTTGCGGGAGATCACGTAAATGCTATGTGGCGAATGCTGCAAGTTGATCGACCAGAAGAATATGTAATTGGTACAGGTAAGCTCCACAGTGTTAAGGAATTAACCAGTACAGCCTTTGGTGCTGTCGGACTTGATTGGCAAAAGTATGTAATTGTGAATACTAATTTATTACGGGCAGATGAACATTTTCAACTTGTAGCTAACCCTGATAAAGCTAAAAAGAACCTGGGGTGGGAACCGCAAGTTAGTTTTGAACAACTTTTAGACAATATGGTAAAAACAGATTTACACCAGTTGAAAAGTGGTAAGATTCAGCCTTTTACAGCAGTTGAGCAGAAATAATAAAACCCAAAAATGCTAATTAATAAAGTGCCAAATAATCATCTATTTGTGTTCTTAGAAATCTTTACGCTTGAAGGTGGAGTTCAATCCTATGTTAAGGATATTTTTCGTGTCTATCAGAGATTAAATCAAACTTGTAAAGCTGAAGTTTTCTTGTTGCGAGATAGTCCTGCTTGTATTAATATTTTTTCATCAGAAAATTTAAAGTTTCATTATTTTAAAAGCAAATCGGCCAAAATAGGTAGACTCAAATTGGCGATCGCATTACTTCGATATCTTCTGCAAAAACGACCGCAACAGGTTTTCTGTGGTCATATTAAGTTAGCAGGACTGATACAAATTTTATGTCAGCCCTTGAGCATTTCCTATACAGTACTCACTTATGGTAAAGAGGTATGGGAACCTCTAAATAATACAGAACGACGTGCTTTAGCTTCAGCTTCAGCAATTTGGACAATTAGCCGTTATAGTCGGGATCGCGCTTGTGCTGCTAATGGTATCGACCCAAAAAAGGTACAAATGCTACCTTGTGCAATAGATGGAGAGAAATTTACTCCTGGAGAAAAAGCACTGGAATTAATTGAAAAGTATGGTTTAAATAATGCCAAAGTATTAATGACAGTAGCGCGGTTGTGGTCTGGAGATATTTACAAAGGTGTAGATGTAACAATTAGAGCCTTACCGCACATTATCCAGGTGTTTCCAGAGGTAAAATATTTAGTGATTGGGCGTGGTGATGACCAACCAAGATTAGCCCAGTTAGCAAAAGATTTAGGTGTGAGCAATCCCGTTATCTTTGCTGGTTTTGTACCTACAGAAGCATTAATGTTACACTATCGCCTAGCCAATGCCTATATTATGCCCTCCCAAGAAGGATTTGGTATAGTTTACCTAGAAGCAATGGCTTGTGGTGTACCAGTTTTATCTGGTGATGATGATGGCTCGGCTGACCCATTACAAGATGGTAAACTAGGATGGAGAGTACAACACCGGAATCCTGATGCAGTGGCAGCAGCTTGTATTGAAATTCTTCAAGGTCAGGATCAACGTTGTGATGGTAAATGGTTAAGAGAGCAAACAATCACCATTTTTGGGATAGAAGCTTTTCAAAAACGTTTACAGCAAATGCTCCAATCAACTAATAACTAATAACTAAGTAAGAATTCAGGAGTCAGGAGTCAGGAGTCAGGAGTCAGAATATTTGAGAAATTGGTTAATTATCAAAAAGGTATTTTTGGCGTTAGCCTGAAGAAGCTGACTGCTTATAGCTGATAGTTGAAAGCTTGCATAACTAAGATCAAACTAGAGTAGAAAAAATTTGAGAAATGAGTCTTCAAAACTTGCAATTTAATCTTGAAAAACTCCGTCCTTGGCTCACTTTGTTAGCAGTGGCCTGGTTATTAGCATCATTAGGCTTAGGTTGGTTGGTTAATTCCCTGCTAATTATTTTTGGATTGTTGTTAGTAACACCAGTAATAGCATTTTTTGGATTTCGTTGGTGGCTACAAAAAAACTTAGTTACTGGTCAGTGTCCAGTCTGCGGATATGAATTAACAGGTTTAAACAACAGTCAGTTGCAGTGTCAAAACTGCAGAGAACAGCTATCAGTACAAAATAATCAATTTAGCCGGTTTGCACCAGAAGGAACAATTGATGTTACAGCAATTGAAGTCCCAGCCAAATCACTAGAAGACTGATCAGTTATCAGTTATCAGTCCTGCACTGTTACCAATCATCAATCACCAATCCCCAATTACTATTTCTTTTGTTTGGAAATAGAAAGATTATAAGTAAACTGTCCTGGGGATAGATTGCCAATATACAGCGAATATTTCCCAAGCTGCCAAAAACCAGCAAGTTCCGGTTTATTGTCAGAGTAATTATCTGCCAACACACAAAATCGCCCTCCAGGTCCGTCAATTAGCAGTGTTGGCTTACCCTGACTCTCAACTATTAATCGCAAATAGGGTAGGGATTCTGTAACCTTAATTACTTGACTAGGTTGAGCAGTAATGTTTCCGCAATTACTCGGCACTGTTCCCCCCGAAGTACCATTGACAACAAGCGTGTCTATGGGGAAGTTTTGATTAATTTGTATGACAGGAGTTTGAGCTAAATTAGCTTGGTTAAATAGCAAACTTGTTACCACACTTACGGGAACAAGGGTCAATAACCTTAAAGTCTTCATTTTAATTAATGCTCCCGACTATTGATAGAGCAATATTATTGATATATAATCTGATGATCATCTTGACGGAAACAATCCGTTGTTGTTCCCACAGAGAAAGTATAAATTTTTATTGTCAAATTCAACTAAATTTATGTATGATCAAAAATTAAAATATCCTGAAGTAACGGGAAAGAAGCAGAAAAATCTTGCTGATACCCAAGTTATAATCACCTTTTTAGCTAAAATCACTAACATAACTAGCAAATAAGAAATTTGCTTAGTGGGTTGTATAACCAGTGTTCAAGCTGATGTAAAAAAATGATGAATCCTCAACCCGAAGAAGACTTGCAGCGTCGCCTCCAACAGCTAGAGGCTGAGATGAATTCATTTTCCCCAATCTCGTCCCAAAGAGAGACGCAAGAACAGACACAACAGTCTGATTTTGCCAAATTAACCTGGCATTTCCAGTGATCGCAAATTTGGTATCAGGGTTTATCAGGGATGAATAAGCTTGCCGTTGCCGGTGTAGCGATGTTCGTAGCCTTGTTGCATACTGCAAACAGTATTTAAACTTGTGGCATCGGTGATGAATCTGGCGATGTTACCAGTGTTAGTTTATTTTGGATACAAAAAATTTGTATCTAATAGCTTTCAACGTAAGCAATAGTCTATTTTAACCCCGCCGAGATTGGCGTAAACATAAAGTGAAAGGGAATTATGCAATGACGACCCCAACTGTCAGGAGAAATATTAATCAATCAAGCCAGTCCCAAAAACCCGAAAAAGTTAATTCCCTCCCTCTGGGAACAAGACGGTTGGCTGCTTGGGCAGTCGAAATAACACTAGTAGTTTCCAGCGGGTTAGTTCCCTTTGGCATGGGCGTTTATGCCAATTCTCGCAGCGATCTTAACCGAGTACCTCTGAACCCGGTTTTGGTAGTCACAGAAAGAGCAATCACTCGGCCTTTAGCACTACCAGTTAGTTATGGTATTAATAATGTTGCCAGTCCGACTAATTTTTTATGGACAATCGCCCTACTAGCACCTATTACCCTCTCAGGGTGGCAGTTGTATTTACTGGGTACAACTGGCAGCACCCTTCCCAAGTATTGGTTTGGTGTCCGGGTAGTAAATGAAGAAGGTCAAACCCCTGGTTTGGGAGTTGTAGTGGTGCGTGAAGGGCTACGCTGGACTGCACCAGTTTCCATTGCTTATATACTATGGCGTTACAGCTTTGCCTTTCCCAACTTAGGTTTATTCACATTTTTAGCTGTCTTGTTAGTGCTGGGTGAAGGAATGGGCTGGCCTTCGCAAAAACGTCGTCGTTCCTTCCATGATCAGTTAGCACGTACATATACCATAGATGCTAGAGACATCAACAGATGGGTAAAAACTCCTCCAGAAAATACTAGTGAACAGTTACCGCTGGAAAACGCTCAGGAAGTAAATACATCTACTCAGCAGCCTAGTTCCACGAATATAATCCGACGCAGCCCCAATTTCACCTTATTTGTAGTCGGGCTAACGAGTATGATAGCGGTGTTATCAACACTAGTTGGTACACAAATTTACATCCAAAATCAAGAAAGCTTGCGTAAAACGGAGCAAATCAACAGCCAGAAATTTCTCGAACTTGTCAAAGAACTTAATCCTGGCTCTGGAGTCACCAATGAAGAACGCCAGAGAGCAATTCTAGCATTAGGTGGGATGAATGATACACAATCAACTAAATTTATCGTAGATTTACTGGTGAAGGAAACTGACCCCAGCACTATAGATAGTATACAGCAAGCCTTGGCCAATATTGGACCCAAAGCCATACCAGAACTAAAACGCATGAATTTGTTTCTCGCCGGAGAAGTAGAATCAGTCAGCACTTTCCGAAACATTCGACAACAGCAGTTAAGTCTTAACCAACAGGCAATCAACAAAATTCTCTCTGTCTACACTGGTAAAATTAAGGACATAGATTTGAGCAACGCCCAATTGGGTTCAAAAAGCTCTGAGGAAAATTCTTTATTTAAATTGGTACTGGACAATACTGATTTATCTGGAGTAGTTTTTAAATCTGCCAACCTTAACCAAGCCAGTTTAAAAGCTAGTCGGTTCCGCAGTGCTGGTGAAGATGGACGTTGGGATACTTATGATGATGCGATCGCTGATTTGAGTAAAATTCAAATGAAGCAAGCTAACCTCACTGAAGCTAATCTTAGTCGTGTATTGATGAATCGCAGCGATTTAAGCCGTTCCATCCTCAATAAAGCCAACATGTCCCATGCCAGATTAGTGGGAACTAACCTCAGCAGTACCCAACTAATAGGTAGCGATTTGCAAAAAACAATTTTAGAAGATGCAATTCTCACAGGAGCAGACATCAGCGACGCAAAATTAATGGAAGCAGATTTGTATGCTGCTAACTTAGGTCGTGTTTCTGCCATTGGTACACAAATGTCACATGCCAACTTAACCAACACAGACTGGCAAGGTGCAGACTTATCAGAAGCCTATTTAGATAATGCTAACCTCACCAATGCGAACTTTAGTGCAGCTCGTTTATTAGGTGCTGTTTTACGCTCTACCAACATGAAAAACGCCAACCTGCGGAATGCTGATTTAAGCCGTGCAGATTTACGGGGTGCAAATTTGGAAGGAGCCGATTTTCAAGGAACCATTCTCTTCCCTGGTAAACAAGATCCCAGAGATCAATTTGTCCAAACTTCTGATCTCGGTTCACAAGCAGCTATAGTCCAAGGAGTTGATTTTAGCCAAGCTAAAAATTTAGATCCCCAGCAACTAGCTTTCATTTGTACCAAGGGTGGTATTCATTCCCGTTGTCCATAGTATTTAGGTGACAGGTGATAGAGGATATGGGGTGGGGAAATAATATATTACTTCCTATCTTTTGCCTTTCGCCTATTCCCTGTTCCCTTCTTTTCCAATTACCAATCACCGTTAAGAGTAATATAGATAACATATTTATATAAATGGTGTTAGGAGCAGTACGGTAATGAAGTATCTTAAATATTTAGTTTCTGTTCTGGGAACTGCTGTGGTTTTAAGTTTGGCTATCAATAATCAACGAGTACAAGCTCAAGTCGCTTATGGTAGCTATATACGTATTGGTCCTGCTGTTGGGTTAAGTGATGATACTCAACTGGGTGGGACTTTGGCTTTTAGCTACAAGTTACTAGAAACCCCGGTTTCTTTCCGCGCTCAAGCCTTAATTGGGAAAGGTACAGCAATAGTACCTACAGTTTCTTATGATCTGCCCCTCAACTGGCAAACTGATGTTTACCTGGGTGCTGGAATGGTATTAACTAGTGGTGATAATGCCTCTCCTGTAGGTAATAAAATCAGTTTTACTTTACAACCGGGAATTGATTATATTCTTCCTAATAGCAATACAATAATTTTTGGTAACACCATTATTGCTTTTGATGCTTATCGCAATGGTCGAGGTACGGCATTATCTTTGTAAGGTGGTGTGGGTTTAAGATTTAAAATAGTAAAAATATCAGAAAAAAGATACCCGAATTTTTTCTGAATTTGGGAATATACCAATATGATGTGTAGATTGGGTTGAGACCTTGGTAAACCCAACACAACCAACGATTTTTAATGTTGGGTTTCGTTCCTCTATCCAACCTACTGTAGAAGTAATTAGCTAAACATAATATTATGAGTAACACATTAGGAATTTTTACCAAAAAGCCAGTTTCTATTTTAAATAAAAATTTGAACGTTAACTTAACGTTAACTTTGGGAGTTTCTTCACAGCACTAACCAAAGCTGGAGCAAAAGCCGCTGTTATGAATTTGGGCAGTAAAACAATGGGCTATCTTGTGTGGGACATCTCTGCTGAATGAGTGTCTATTTAGCTTTATTTGTGATGAAATGCGGTTGCAAGAACTAGGAAATATTGAGAAATGGCAGCAGACTTTATGTAATTTGATTAGTTTTATGTTACGTCATGGGATGCCGATAGAAGAATTAGAGTTAACTTATTTATATGAAGAAAATCGGCAACCGCGAAATGCAGAAAAAGCATTATTAGTTGTCTTAAATGCTTGTGCTAAAGTGACAAAGAAAGTTTCCGAAATTAAATGGCATTCTTGTGAAAATTTTGGTGTGTGGATTTATAGATTACGTGGACAAAGATTAGATTATATTAGTAAGATTTTTTACTTAAATTATTTGATTTATTTAAATTTACAGAATTGTATTCTGATTCATCAATATTTTTATACAGCGAGTCTTCTAGGGGCAAATCTTGAGGAGGCAGATGTTAGAGGTACTATTCTGGAAGGTAAAGACTTAAAGAATTTGAATACAGACACAGATTCCAGCACCGTGTGACAACAGCCGATATCATCAAAAACTGTGTAAGTCAAAATACTCGCAGTATAATTATAAATTGTGCAAATCTGCGAGGATACAGATGACTGCTGCTAACATTTCTCCAATTTCCCCTACCAGTGAGACTGGTGTAGCTTCTCATAGTTTATTTGTGTGTAAAACCTGCGCCAGTGCTTGGCAAGATGGTAAGCGTGTCGGTGAAAGTGGCGGTCAAAAACTTTTAAAAGAAATTCAGCAAGTCGCGCAACATTGGGATTTACGGGATGAATTCCCCATCAAAGAAGTTGAATGCATGAGTGCTTGTAACTGTTCCTGTGTCGTCGCTTTTCCTGGTGAAGTTAAATTAACTTATCTATTCGGTGATTTGCCGGTTGAGGGTTGTGCTGAAGCAGTGCTGGAATGTGCCAGTAAATACTACTCTCAGCCTGATAGTGTCCTACCTTGGTCAGAACGCCTAGAACCTTTGGAAAAGGGGATTTTGGCAAGAATTCCGTCTTTATCACTTAATTAATTGACTTCTCTCCTGCGAGGAGAGAGGCTGAAAGAATGGATAAAATTCCAAAATCTCAAATCCAAGATTTCTATGTTGCGTGTTTTAATTCTAGGTGGAACTGGTGATGTAGCAGAATTAACTGCAAGAATAACTAATATTAGCGGAGTTGAGGTGATCACATCATTAGCCGGTCGTACCCGTGAACCTGTTTTACCCGCTGGTAATGTTCGTGTTGGTGGTTTTGGCGGTGTGACAGGTTTGGTTGAGTATTTACAGCATCAACAAATAGATGTATTAATTGACGCCACTCATCCCTTCGCCAATCATATCTCCTGGAATGCAGCGGTAGCAGCAACAGAAGCAGGTATTCCTCGATTATTAGTAAATCGTCCCCCTTGGGAAAAACTCTTAGGCGATCATTGGATAGAAGTAGAAAATATTACTAATGCAGCAGCAGCTTTAGAACATCAAGCAAAACGGGTATTTTTGACCATTGGTAGACAAGAAATTTCTGCTTTTACCCATTTGCAAGAAATGTGGTTTTTAATGCGAATGATAGATCCGTTTCCTGCTAATGTTATCACTCCACCTGGATTTATTTTGTGCGATCGCGGTCCCTTTAATTTAGAAAACGAAAGGGAAATTTTAACTCACCATCAAATAGATACCATTGTCAGCAAAAATAGCGGCGGTAATGCCACATATCCCAAAATTATTGCAGCGCGAGAAATGGGAATAAAAGTAGTGATGGTAAATCGTCCACCCATACCACCAGGAGAACAAGTCGCAGATGTAGAAAGTGCGGTGATGTGGTTGTTAGATAAAGTAAATCTTCAGTAGGGTGCGTTAGGCTTTAGCCTAACGCACCTTGTTACATAAAAATGCCCATAGTCCTATATTATTTAAAATTGAGATACTCACTATGAATTTTTAATTTTTAATTTGTTTATTGCTTACAATAAACATTGTAAATTTGAATTTAAATTTAATATTTCTCATTACCAATGAGAGAAATAGACGAATCTAGATATCGTGGAGGTATTATGCCAAAGTCTATACTTATAGAAGTAAAAAGTTGGTTTAAGAGAGATAGAATTATCCGTAACTTAGAAATTTTTCAAGACATTATAGTTATTTCCTTGTGCGTAGGTTTATTTTGTGTCATGCTTATCAGATTAGGAGATATGTTCCTCTCCTTTTTACATCCACTAGACTTGCGGCTAGTCACATCTGATATTTTGTTTATCTTGATTCTAGTAGAATTATTTAGATTATTAGTTGATTATATCCGAGAACATAATATTTCTGTGGGTGCAGCAGTAGAAATTACAATTGTTTCTACTTTACGAGAAGTAATTTTACGTGGGGTGCTAGAAATTCCCCGTGATCAAATTTTTGGAATTTCTGTATTTTTATCAATTTTAGCAGGCATTTTCATCTCTATTCCTACGATATCTCGCTTGTTTGAACAAGCTAAAATCCTTAATCAGGATACCGAAATATAGTATTACTATATATGTAACAAACTGATTTCATGTATTTACTATTTACCTAAAAAATGCGTCTACCTGTTTTTAATATCCTATCCAAATTACTTGGTAACTTCACCAAACCAGCAAATATCTAGCCACTATTGTCCTTATTCAAAAAACAAATAAGAATTTTTCAGATATATATAGTTTTATTTCTACTCTTTGTTACAATTAATGATATTTTTATCCAAAATATACCATTATGGCCTTATACGCTGAATTACATCGACACTTGGGGGGTTGTGTTGTCCCTCGTGTGTTGTGGCGATATTTTGAGCGCCATGCTGCAGATTTAATTTCTCGTTTTGCTGAATATTCAGAATTTGAAGATTTTTATACCCGTCCTCGTAACACTTTAGATAAATATCTAGAACTACATACCTTGGTAGAAAGTGTGCAAACTGTAGAAACTTTGCCTTACTTTATCTATCGGTTGCTACGGGGTGCTTATATATTTGAAAATTTGGCTTATTTAGAACTCCGCTATACTCCCTATTTGCGGACACCGGAACATCTGGGTCAAAACGAAAGAATTGATAAGATGACGGAAATTGTTGAGATTGTGGGAAAAGCCAGCCATTCCTCAGAATATCCAATTCTTAATAGTCAAATTCTCTGTATGCACTCTCGTTTACCCTATCAAGTCAATAAGGCAATTGTTGATTTAGCAGCACGGAATAGGGAATATGTTTGTGCAGTAGATATAGCTGGTGGCGATCACTATTATGCTGAACGTATGGATGAATGGGTAAGTTTATATAATTATGCCCGTTCTTTAGGCTTGAACACTACCGGACATCTTTATGAAACTACAGCAGGTTGTTATCCTCAACTACTACCTTATTTAATGCGAATTGGTCACGGTATCCAAATTCCATTACTTTATCCTGAATTATTGCCAGATTTAGCTAAATGTGGACAATGTTTAGAAGTTTGTCCCACAACCTACCTAAAAACAGGAACTTTACAGGATATCCGTCAACTGAAGTTAGTATTTGACCGCTGTTTTGAAGCAGGGGTTGATATTGCAATTTGTACAGACAACGCTGGCTTACATAACGTGCGGCTACCGTTTGAGTATGAAAATCTCTTGACTTACGACATAATTAATTTCCAACAGCTACAAGCTTGTCAAGATGCCGCTTTTCGCCATGCTTTTACTTGGCCTCATAGTCAACGTCCTGCATCTTTACTCAATGGCTTGTTGAAACCTGAACCAGCTAAAGTTTTGGCAAGATAAAGATTACAAAAGACTAACCTTGAATACAGCAGGAGTCGGGAGTCAGGAGTAAAACTCTCTTACTGTCTAGGTTTCAATTTAGATTCTGTACCTCATTGATCTGCAATCTGCTGTATCTCAATTTTTAATAATTTCCCCCACTCAGATGGGGGATTTCTGCTTTGGATAATCAACTAATTTTTTTTGACAATTAGAGTTACAAAATATGGATTTAAGAATTGCTAGGAATACGTTCTATTTCCGCATAACCGCTTAAAATTAAGCTCTTTCCTTCAGTTTCTAAACGATTAATTCGCATTTTTACCCCATCTAAGTCAAAGCAATCTAAATCGACCATCTTATCTAAAATTTCCACCAGTGCGGTGCTTAAAGTTTGAGAAACTTCTCGCTGTGCTTCTGGAATTTGCTCAAGTTCAATTTTTGGGTCTTTAAAAGAAACCCGCCTCCTTCTTTCAATACCGATACCAAGAGTCATACTCAGGGACATGAGTTCGCCGTTATTTAAATCGGCTTTAGCTACCAGATGCAAGCGGTTTTCCGGTAATAGCTTTATTTGAACTTCGGTAAACGAAACTGGTTCACCACCAGATATCGCCGTTAAAGTTGCTTCAGAAAGGTTGAGCAGACGCTTCTTAACCAATTCTGCCTGGAAAGCTTGATTTATACCTGTTTCCGATAATATTACTTGCGCTACCGCTTGGGTGGGTTGCTTAAGGCTGAGTTTGCCACTCAAAACCGAGCCGAAGTCAATTGACACTGCATCAGTTTCAAAGGACATTTCCTCAACTGCGAAGTCTTTACGAATTACTAAACCACGACCGCTCATTTTAAAGCTATCAATGCTGCCTTGCAACAGTTTGCTGGAGGGATAGCAGCGCACAAAGACTTCTACTGACTCGCTTTGGGTAAACAGGTGGCGAATCGTTTGGCTGGCGACTGTGTTGAGCATTCGCTCTCCCCAGTCTGTGCCTTTGGGATCTGTGAAACCAGTAAGTCCGCCTAACATTAGGTTCTGGGTCTCTAGAAGTTCTTTGTACTTTTGTAACAAATTGTGAACAATAGTGCAAGCGATCCCCAGATTTATTGTTCTGATGACATTGTGCAGTATACCTGATGGTTGATAGCCAAATGTGTCGGATATGACGGTGTTAGCTGTGATAGCGTTAGTCTACTTGTTCTAAATACTGGTTAATATCCTCAATCATGCGAGTGAGTTCAGTTTCTGTAGTTAAGCGAATGTTGATATTGCGGATAGTCAGCAGGACTTTGGCTGCAAAGGGGGTCGGCCAAATATTGGGATTGCAGAAAACTTCTAAAAATACCTCACCAGTGTGGCGATACTCTAAAGGAGGTTGGGGAGTAACTTTACCACCTCCAGGGGTGGGTTTAGCAGCAACAGCTTTTAGGCTTAGTATTAATTCATTGATTGCTGCTTTTAATTCTCGTGCTGCTTGGGGTGAAAAACTGAAGGATACAGAGCCTTCACCGAGGTTCAGTGTCATCCGGGTAGAAGACATAGACTTTTTTGATTCAAACTTCTTGGTAATTACATATCTTAGCAGGATGGAGTGATTGAGTGTGGGGTGTGGGGGAGGAGAGGAAAAATCACCAATGACAAGTGACTTAGGACTTATGTAAGTGTCACAATCAAATCTCTTGTAGGGTGCGTCAGATGCCGAAAATCTATTGATATTAACCAATATATAGGTCTGACACACCATACTAAACTAGTATGCCAGTTAAATAGGTGGGTGTTAAAAATTGTCGTTATGACAAGGCAAGAGGTGAACCAGCGCGGTATTGGGGAGCCGCTGCGGTGGACGGGTTTCCCGGCATAAAGCAAGTGGCGTGGTTTCGCCCATGTAGGCGCTTCGCTTTCCCCCAGGGTGGGACTGGAGAACCCGAAGGGCAAAAGGCAATAGGGAAGAGGTTTTGGTCAATTTTACTTTTCGTTACATACTTCTCTCTGAGAAGCCGCTGCGCGTCTACGGTTTTTTTGTGCCTTCCTACTTACGTAAGTTCTGTAACTATTTTAGATTCTGGATTAGAAATCTTTTTCTGTTTATAGGTCTATAAATCGATTTGTCACAATTATTTTTCAAAGTGGGATTAGTTATTGATGATAATAATAGTCTGTTATGAACAACAATAGTAGCTATCTATTACTGCATTTCAATGAAATTTAACTATAATTAATCTCAATAATTTAGCAAAAGATTTAGATTTTATAGAGACTTTTATTCGTTATAGTGTAGGACTTCGATACATTTTTTTGTTTTGATTTTTGCTTTAGGCTTTACAGTAGAAGTGATAGAATATGATGTTATAAATTGTTTATGAGTTACGATAATCGCGCTGAAGTAAGAAAGGTTTTAATTATTACTCTCCTGCTCAACTTATTTGTGATGGCATTAAAAGTAGTGGTAGGATATTCAACAGGTTCTTTAAGCTTGTTGGCTGACGCATTACATAGTGTCACAGATAGCGCCAATAACGTTTTAGGATTGATTGCTAGTAAGTTTTCTTCTCCGTTACCAGATCGAGAACATCCCTATGGACACCATAAATTTGAAGCTGTGGGTGCTTTGGGGATAGGGGCTTTTTTAGGGATAGCTTGTTTTGAAATTCTCCAAGGAGCAATAGAACAAATTTTTAAAGGTGGTTCACCTGTGAAAATATCAGGTTCTGAGTTGTGGTTATTATTAATTGTGCTAGGGATCAATATTTCTGTCGCTTTTTATGAACGTAGTGTTGGTAAACGGGTAGGTAGTTCAATTTTAATTGCTGATGCCACACATACAATGAGTGATATTTGGGTGACTATCTCTGTGCTGGGAGGGTTAATAGGTATTTGGTGGCTAAATTTTCAATGGCTAGATGTGGTGTTGGCTTTTCCGGTGGCTTTGTTAGTATTTTGGAGTGGTTGGTCAGTCTTAAAAGAGAACTTACCTTGGTTGGTAGATCAAATGGCGATCGCTCCCGAAGCCATTCATGCGATCACAGTTTCTGTCCCAGGCGTAATTAACTGTCATGACATTGCTTCCCGTGGCGTTTTGGGTCGCCAAGTTTTTATAGAAATGCATTTAATAGTAGATGCACCAGATGTAGAAACTGCTCATCGAATTACTGAAGAACTAGAACGTCAATTAGAAGAACACTTTAGTCCTGTCAGGATTTCAATTCACGTTGAGCCACCAGCTTATAAGTCTGAAAGCATTAGTTTTGAAAATGGAGTAAGGTAGTAGATTTTGATTTGCTCCCATTTCCAAATTAACGCTTAGAAAATGTGACTAAATTGGCGATAATTTCTACTAATTCACCAGGATCAACAGGTTTAGCTACATGAGTTTGAAAGCCAGCTTCTAAGGCACGGCTACGATCTTCACTATCTGCATAACCAGTTAAAGCAACAGCTGGAATTCTGCCGCCTTCATAAGCTTTGCGCGATCGCACTTTCCGAATTAAAGTGTAGCCATCTTCACCAGGTAGTGCAATATCGCAGATCAAAGCATCAGGTTTAAATCTGGGTAGTATTTCTAGAGCTAATGCTGCTGATGGAACTGTTCTAACTCCGGCTCCATATGCTTCTAAGACGATAGTCAGGTAAAAGCAACTATCATCATCATCATCAACTACCAGAATGCGTAATCCAGTCAGACGGAGATTATTTTGCATAACATCTCCATAGGTGTTGGGAATTAGAAAGAAGAATTTTACATCAACTTTTCTTGCTATCCTCAGTCACCATACCAATAGTAATTTTACTGCGTTAAATGAGATTTATTACTGTTAATTAATTTTCTTAATCTACTGGTAAAAAGTAGGATTATTAATCAGGGTTTCGTAAATTAGATAAATTTTGATAATTGGCGATTTTTTTAGCACTTATCGCCAAAAAAACGAACTATATAGAGCAGGAGTCAGGAGTCAAGATATCGCCAGGTTCCACGATTAGAAGAAAGAAGAAAGAATTAATCTTTCCCCCTGCTCTCTTCCCTGTCACCTATCACCTATTCCCACTCGATAGTTCCAGGTGGCTTGGAGGTGATGTCATAAACCACACGGTTAACGCCTTTTACCTCATTGACGATTCTGTTAGAAATTCCTTCTAGGACATCGTAAGGTACACGGGCCCAGTCTGCTGTCATCCCATCTTCACTGGTGACAATCCGTAAAACTATGGGGTAAGCGTAGGTACGCTTATCACCCATTACGCCTACACTCCGAATTGGTAATAAGACGGCAAATGCTTGCCAATAGTCATGATACAAGCCACGCTGATTGATTTCTTGGCGGACAATTAAATCAGCATCGCGTAAAATATTTAACCCTTCGGCTGTGACTTCGCCTAAGATACGAATTGCTAAACCGGGGCCGGGGAAGGGTTGTCTTTGGACAATTTCTTCTGGTAAACCAATTGAACGACCTACTTTACGGACTTCATCTTTAAAAAGTTTCCGCAAGGGTTCGACGAGTTTAAATCTGAGGTCTTTGGGTAAACCACCAACATTGTGATGACTCTTAATTTTTACTGCTACTCGTTCGCCGGTTTTGGGGTCAACATTAGTATCAGCAGATTCAATCACATCAGGATAGAGAGTACCTTGAGCTAAATAATCAAAGTGACCGAGTTTTTTGGAGGTTTCTTCAAATACGCGGATAAATTCATGGCCGATGCGACGGCGTTTTTCTTCGGGGTCTGTGATATTAGCAATAGCTTTAATAAAGCGATCGCGAGCATTGACATATTCCACCGGAATATGAAACTCTTCTTGAAATAGTCTGAGTAATCTTTCAGGCTCTAACTTACGCATGAAGCCTTGGTCAATAAAGACACAAGTTAGCTGTTCACCAATGGCTTTATACAGCAGAAATGCCAGGGTGGAAGAATCTACACCCCCAGAAAGAGCCAATAATACGCGCTTCTCACCAACTCTAGCGCGAATTTCCCGAATTGATTCTTCCACAAAAGCTGCTGTTGTCCAGGTGGGTTCACAGTCGCAAATGTGGTAAACAAAGTTACGAATTAATGCTATTCCACCAAGGGAATGCACCACTTCTGGATGGAACTGTACACCATAAAGTTTCTTGTCGTGGTCAGCAATAGCGGCACAGGGAGTATTTTCTGTATGTGCCAATAATTCAAATCCAGATGGCATTTTTGTGACTGAATCGCCATGACTCATCCACATTGTTGTGCCATCTTCAACATTAGTTAGCAAATCTGTGGGATCATCTATATATAATGATGCTTTCCCGTATTCACCTCGATCAGCTTTGGTGACTTCCCCACCTAGTTGGTTCACCATCAACTGCATTCCATAGCATACACCTAAGATAGGGATTCCCAAATTCCAGATTTCTGGGTCACAATGGGGTGCATAATCGCTATATACTGAATTTGGCCCACCAGACAAGATAATTCCCTTGGGATTTAATTGGCGCAAATGTTCTGCTTTGGTGCGATAGGAGAGAACTTCAGAATATACTTGAGTCTCACGGATACGCCGAGCGATTAGTTCAGAATATTGAGAACCAAAGTCTAAAATAACAATTATTTGGCGATTAATCACCCCCAAATTTTCTTGTATTTGAGGTGCTTGTTCGGTTGGTAGAGTCACCGCTGTATTCATGATGTCGAGAGTGTGTCTTTAAAGATAAAACGTGATTACCACTTCCGGCTTTTTAGGCTAGTAATGGTCATAAAACCCTAATATCCTAATATATAGACGCGACTGCTGCCGCGTCCGTTGAGCCGATAAATTTGGCTTGTATTAAAAGCTATAATTAGCTACTGAAAAAAAATTATTTATTTGGTTTATTTATGATAATTCATAATAAGTTAACACAATTTTTCCATTAACATACAACCAGTTTTACTCTTGACGATAATTTCTCGATCGCGGTCAAAAAGAACTGAACCACAAACTGTTGTGGCTGTAACCCTGTCACTGTGGCTTTTAAGATATTCTTGGCAACGGATATCAATGGTTTCGGCAATGGTGCTATAAACTTGATTTACCCAATTACTGCCAGTATTACTGTCTAGGGAATGGAGGTGTTTTAATGCAGCTTCAGCAGTGCGGCTGTGAAATACTACTTCTACATCTGAAGGTTCTAAACCTGCGATCGCACAATGGGCTGCTAAAATTTCCCGTCGGCCATCAGCTAAGTGATGATGGGTGTGAAAAATCCCTCCTGCCAGTTTCATCAGCTTACCGTGATAACCAAACAATAAAATTTCTTTAACCCCTAAAATATCAGCTTCCACTAACATTGCTCCTAACCAGTTAGCAGTTTTTACCAATTTTTCAGGGTTAATGCCCGATTTTGCTGCGAAATCCAAGCCATTTTCACCAATACAGAACACTAAACTCTCAAACCGACTGGCTTTAGTTTGTAAATCAGCACGGAAAGCTGTTAATTGATCTGGTGTACTCAAAGGTTGAGAAATTCCTGTTGTTCCCAACAGAGAAAGACCTTCGACTACACCAAAAGCAGAATTAGAAGTTCTGACAGCGAGCGAGCGCCCTTCGGGTAAAATAATTGTGACTGTGATTTTTTCCCCAGGTGCTAACAGCCGTTGCAAATTTTCAGTTAACAATCTCTGAGCATAACCATAAATTGCTGCTTTCCCTTCACCATTAAGTTGCTTGCCAATCCCCTCTCCCCCCTGAATAATTACTGACTCCCCATCTCCCTCATAACATGCCACCATCGCCCAAATCGGTGTATTTTTAGTCAAATCCAAGTTATCACCAGGATCACTGCGAGTAATAGCCAAAGCCGAATTTTCAGATATTCCTGCTACCTGTTCAATTGGTATTTCTGCTATTTCGGCTGGTAAAATCAAATCAACAGCAGTTATGTTCAGAGATTGACGATAACGTAACCAATGTAAAGCAGCAACAGCCGCAGCACAAGCAAAAACCGGCAGAGTGTATCCAGATCGGGACATAAAAATTCAAAATGCTTCTTTCAGAAGAGCTACGCTAACAAAATAGTGCTTCCAGCAGGCTGAGCCAACAAAATTCAAAAAGGTTATTAGATTTTATCCCCTCCTCCCCTTCCCCTTCCCCTTCTTCTGATCTGCCTTCTGCCTCCTGCCTCTTAAATTCCTACTTCTAATAACAAAGCTTCCATTGCTTCCCAAGAAATACCTTGTTGAATATAACGGGGTGATTCAGGATTATAAGGACTAGCTATGCGGTCAATGCTGATAATTGTTGCTTTATCTGGTAATACAGGTACATCTGGATCAAATGCCGTTGATTGCATTAAAGAACTAGAAAAGCCCTTAAAAACTGCAATTTTATCTTGGTCATCAGCAATACTTATAGACACTATTAGAACTTCTTGAGGTCGTTTGACAGTATATTGTTCCAGCCTTTTACCGATTGAATTATTCATCAAAAAAAGAAAGTACAAGTTAGTTGATTATTTGCAGTATTATCATTAAGTCGACAATTAACCTGTATACTTTATCTTTTTTTTATTGTGTTGCGGAACGTCCCTTCTTCCCTAGCTTTATCATGACAAAATAGCTTAAGTAAGCCATATAAACTATTAAAGCTATTATTCCCAGAAAACCTAAAAGGGCTGGTTTACTATTATGATGAAAATATTCTTTAAACATTAATGGTGCTTCTAGCCAAACCCTACAATAGGGGGTTTTGAGGGCATCTCCTGAAAAACCACAACCCAAAAAAGGTGCAAGGCCTATTATACCTAAAGCGCAGTAAAGAGTCATTGCCCAGCGCCAAGATGTGAACACCAATTTTAATAGACTATTTGCTTGATACTCAATTTCATCGTTTAGATCCACCCAAAACCATAGGGATATGGGAATCAGAAAACGAGCTATTAAGCCAGAGATAAAACTTACTGCCATGCCACCAATCATCAAGTAAGCTGTGATAGCTAATAGACTCGCTACTCGCCAGTAAATCATTAACAAGCGTTGTATTCCTTCTGATTTTTGCACGAATGCCCAAATTAGGAGAATTAGGGGAATAATTAAGGCAAATAATAACGTCAATCTATAATCCATCCAGACGTAAGGGCGAAACCAAACTTGTGGCATAATTTTTGTCAGTTGATCAATGATAAATTTACAGCAGAATTCAGAACTAAGGAGTCAAACCCGTTTTAGAGGATGTTTGAAAAGTTAGAAAAGGTATAATTTGTCATTCTGTATCCCTTCTGGACACTGTGTGAACGCGAAGCTTGGCGTATGACTCCTATGTCGTCACGCAAGCTATAGCCATGTGGAGCAAACCGGAACTTATCCCTTAGGGACACTGCGTGAACGCGAAGCGTGCCGGAGGCTATAGAATCTAGGGTTTGAGCAACTAATCTGAGATGCTTCACTTCGCTGCACTATGTACCGTGCGGGAAGTAAGCTACAGCATGAATTTTCACACACCCTCTTAATATTTGATAGAGCAACTTAGCATATAGCTAACGTTAGGCTAGAGCCATTTTTTAATTTAAATTTTGTACTTCATTTACCTGTAATCTGCTTTATTTATTTGTTACTTGATTGATAAAATCTTTCAATAGAGTTTAGTGCTGATCTACTGGCGTAAATAAACCAACCATTTAAATCTCTGAAAAGCTAACGCCGTATACATTTTGAATTTTGTTGGCTCAGCCTGCTGGAAGCACTATTTTGTTAGCGTAGCTCTTCTGAAAGAAGCATTTTGAATTCACGGCGGTACTAGCTTTCAATAAGTAAGTCGGTGGGTAAATTTTATAGTTTCCTATCTATTGGGAAAAAAAGCAAGTAACATTTACGTTTGTAGCTGATATTCTGCGTCTTGTCTCTAAATACTATCAGGGTGAATTTAGATTCACCCTGATCTGCTGAGAATTGAGCATACCCAGATTCAGGTATATTTTTGCACCCTTTATGGGATTTTAGTTGCTTTTTCCCTCTATAAACTTGCTTTCTGCCCAGATTCACGGATTATCTAGGAAAAATGCGAGATTTATAGGGGAATCTGCTGGAACCGCAAGATGTTCACACTATAGATATTGATTGCTTCCCGACTAGACTAAAAAGAAAAGCCGTTGGCTCAATTTCTATTAGTCTTCGTAAACCCGGCATTCATCTGCGTCTGGGTTAGCATCACAGTATTTTTCTAGGGAGTTTTTGGGCTTGCTTTGACGCTGATGGGAAGCTTCCGCTTGCAATTCTTCGACGGCATCCCAAGCAGCAGCACATTCTCCGGAGTTCCCACCTGAAACATCACAGACAGCACGGGCTTGTTCAATTTCCTCTTGAATCTGTTCTTGGATGTTGTTTGTTTTTTCTGTAATATTGGTCATTACGTTAATCTCGCTATGTATTGTTTATACCAGTGTGAAAAAACAAAAATTGCTATTTTTGCTCTATTACTCGCTTACTATTCTAACCACTGAGCTGTTCAGTTCGTATTGCACCCTGATAATCAATAAGTAATACAGCAAATTACCTCATTTGTACCGTGTTTCTGTTAATGTTTTAAGATTTTATCGTGACAGGTCTACAGAAAAGGAATCATAGAATATATTTAGATTCATCAGAAGTCAGGAGTCAGTAAAAACGTTTCGTCGGAACGTTTCTACTGTAGGCAGAAGGCAGCTATGCTGGAGATAATACATTTTTATCCCGATTTCCTCAAACCCTAAACTCTAAACTCCACATCCTTACCCCTTGTCCTGATTGATAACTAAACTCCACACCCTACAATCCTGAATAAGATACATTTCCAGCCTCAACATAAAGAGAATTCCAAAACTCATGGCAGATAAAATGCAGTGGGCAAATGCCCTATCAACCCATCATTCTTTGGAAACAGCTGTTACAGATGTGGTACAACAAGCTGTTTCATCTTTAACAGCACCTGCTGATTTAGGGCTGGTGTTCATTTCCTCTGCTTTTACAAGTGAGTATTCCCGACTTTTACCGTTGCTGGCTGAAAAACTATCAGTACCTATGCTGATTGGCTGTAGTGCTACGGGTGTAGTTGGTACGAAATCAGGGAATAAAACTCAAGAAATAGAGTCTGAACCAGCTATCAGCTTGACTTTAGCTCATTTGCCCGGTGTGGATATTCGAGCTTTTCATATTCTGGGTGATCAGTTGCCTGATTTGGATAGTTCACCGGATGCTTGGATTGATTTAGTTGGTGTGCTGCCATCATCTGCACCCCAGTTTATTTTGTTGTCTAGTGCTTTTTCCTCAGGAACTAATGATCTGTTGCAGGGGTTGGATTTTGCTTATCCTAGTTCGGTGATTGTGGGGGGGCAGGCCAGCGGTGGTTTTGTGAGCGATCGCATTGCTCTATTTTGTAATAATCGCCTGTATCGTCAGGGTACGGTAGGTTTGGCTTTAAGCGGTGATATTGTTCTGGAAACTATTGTTGCTCAAGGATGCCGACCAATTGGTGAACTATTACAGGTGACTAAAGCTGAACGCAATATTATTTTGGAGTTGGATGAACAAGTACCTTTGGTGGTGCTGCGGAATTTGATCAGTAGTCTCAGTGAAGAGGAGAAGATGCTAACACAGCATTCTTTGTTTGTAGGTTTGGCAATGAATGAGTTTAAGCTTTCTTTAAAGCAAGGTGATTTCTTAATTCGCAATTTAGTGGGAGTAGATCCATCCGCTGGCGCGATCGCTATTGGCGATCGCGTCCGTCCTGGTCAAAGGTTACAATTCCACCTCCGTGATGCTCAAGCCTCGGCTGAAGACCTAGAATTGATTTTACAAGAACATCAGGAACAAAGCAGTAGTAGTTCTTCTCCTTTGGCTGCACTTATGTTTAGTTGTGTGGGACGTGGTGCAGAACTCTACGGTAAACCAAATTTTGATTCTGAGTTATTTAAGCGCTACTTTCACGATATCCCCATGAGTGGTTATTTCTGCGCTGGTGAAATTGGCCCTGTGAGTGGCAGAACTTTCCTTCATGGTTATACTTCAGTTTTTGCAATTTGCCGACAGCGTAATTCGTAATAATGCCTCTGGCTCCCGTGAGGGATACGTAATTTTTTCCTCTGCTCCTCTGCTCCTCTCCTCCCCAATCACCAATCTACTATTGTTATCAATTGGGGTAGGATGACCAGTTTGAGTGATTGCGCCATATTTTTGAATGTAGCGACGTACTTCTAGGGGAAATTCAGGATAATCTAAGACTCCATCGCCATCGGCAATGGTAGCCCAAAAATCACGCAAATCGGGAGCTAGTTCTTGTGCTTGGGCTAATGGCAGGTTTAAGGGTGGTAGGGTGAGTAATTTGATCACGAAGGGATATGAGTGATCACCCATCCATTGTCGTGATGACTCTTGTAAATCAGGGAAATCTGGTACTGATTCAACACGATGAGATACAATCTGTAACCATTTCCTACCGATATGATCTCGCTGAAACTCCAGAACCCGATAAGGATGGGGATAGCTGACTAATGAACCGGTGGTAATATCATAAACTCCATCTGCACAAGCTACGTCCTGAACGTGCAAATGCCCAGTGAATACTAATCTCACTCCATACTTACGCAACAAATCGAGAACTTGTGGTGCATTTTCTAGCATATAGCGATTTGCCATGGGATGATCTGATTGATTAGGCAAATGCTCAACTACATTATGATGTATGATTACCAAAACTAATTCATCAGTAATTGCTGCTAATTCTGCTTCTAACCATCTGAATTGGTTATCATCCAATCTGCCTATCTGCTTACCTTTGTGATCATAGGAATTAGAATTTAACCCAATCAGTCTTACTCCTGGTAGGATTTGATGATTGTAGTAACATTGATCTGGATTTTTATAACCAAACTGACGGTAATAATGGGGAAAATCTCCAAAAGCAATAGATTGTTCATTTGCCATTAATACCGGAACATCATGATTACCAGGAACAACATAGACTGGAAAAGGTAGTTGAGATAACCTTGTTTGTAACCAAGCATGGTTTTCTGGTTCACCATGTTGGGTTAAGTCTCCGGGGATCAAAAGAAAATCTAAATCAAGTTGTGTTAAATGTTCTAGTACACTTTCAAAGGCTGGGATACTAACTTCCACTAAATGAAATCGGCTGGGATGATCCCATATTGTGTGCGGAAGACCAATGTGTAGGTCACTAACTATGGCAAAGCGAAAATTCATATCCATTAGATTTAAGAAAATGTTAAAAGCAGAAGTGCAAATACTCTTTTCTCAAAAGTATACCTCTTGCTTTGTCTGACTGCGTAGCAGCAGTTATACTTAATATTTGTACACATTTATGTTTAATTCTGTTAACCTAAAGGAGAGTTAATTTTGCCTTTGATTCGAGTGCGTCAGCACGTTAACCCACTAGCGAGAAAGTTTCAAACCCCAGTTGATCCCCTAGAATGGGGAAAAGTTTATACACAGCCAAATCAACCCCTACATTTAGATATTGGGTGTGCCAGAGGCAGGTTTTTACTACATATGGCACCAATAGAACCGAACTGGAATTTTTTCGGTTTGGAAATTCGTGAACCTTTGGTAGAGGAAGCTAATAGGTTGCGTTCTGAGTTGGGTTTAACCAATTTGCATTATTTGTTTTGCAATGTAAATAATTCTTTAGCACCAGTTTTATCTACTTTGCCATCAGGAATTTTACAGCGGGTAACAATTCAATTTCCTGATCCCTGGTTTAAAACTCGTCACGCAAAACGGCGTGTAGTGCAACCGGAATTAGTGACAGAATTAGCTAATTATTTGGCTGTGGGTGGGATTGTGTTTTTGCAATCTGATCAGAAATTTATTGCTGTAGAGATGTGCGATCACTTTAGTAAAAATCCGGCATTTGCGAAAATGGGTACAGAGGAATGGTTAGCAGAAAATCCCCTTCCAGTTCCTACAGAACGCGAAATAGCAACACAAAAGAAGGCTGAACCTGTCTATCGGGCTTTGTTTGTGAAACGTTGACATACTCACCAACCTGAAGGTGCGGAGATTCTTGAGAGTTCACAGTAAGGATCATGGATTAAATAAGGTCTAAGAGTGCCAATAATATCTATACCCTAGAAGGGTAGATGGAGAACTGGTAGATG
>CAKZGI010000272.1 GCA_936914905.1 uncultured Trichormus sp.
AGGTCAGTTATGAATTAGTCATCAACATCTTCATGGATAGTTCCTATCAGTTACTCTTCCCAACCCTGATTCTTTCCTTGGCTCTCTCCTAATCTTAACACTATGGAAAGCCAGACACAGACTCCTTTGTAAATTTTCGGCTGTCTCTATTGCAATTGTCCACTACTATGAAGTAAAGAAAGCGCCGTTGCACCATCTGGAAATTGTTTCATTACAGATGTTACTTCTCCTTGTTTTGGTAACTTTTTAGCTCTAACTTTTTAGCTCATTGTTGAGCTTTTTATTCTTGCTTCAGCATTTGTTCTTCAAAAAACTGCTGTCTTTGTTTATCTTCACCGTCTAAAAAACCCGTTGATTAACTTATTGAAGTTAACGCTCATGCTAATTTTCCATCTCTTCCCGCACGTCAGATTTCTTGCAAATATTCAGATCATAAATGTGGTGCATGAAAATGAATAATCCAACGATAATAAGATTTATTTATCCCCATTACAAATGCGCAGGTACAAACTACAAATGGTGTTTTCCTCGCTAACCAACTAGCTTATACTGCGCGTCTTTCCATTGCACCTAATCCTGCATTATAGCTAGCAGTATTATGTCCCATTTCTACGAACCAATCAGCTAAATTATTGCTATCTTACCGAGATTTGATCTAATAAATCGAACTAGCTTGATTTGGGCAATTTCGAATAAATTTTAATAATTGTTGTTTTCTTCCCTTTGGAGTCCCAGTCATTTTTACATTAAGAGCTAAATTATCCTGGTAAGGATTGAGATTATAAATATCAGGTTGTTGTAATTGTAAAACATCAGTAATTATCTTTTGTGCTGAAGGATTAGCAGTTGCCGTAAAAGCAGCTATACTAATTTTTGTACCTGGTAGTTTTGATTTTAATAACGCTGGAAGAACTGCATCTAAACGCTGATAACCTGGACGAAATGTATCACCCTATTGTACTGAACAAAGGGCTTCCTCTAATATCAATATCTAATATCAATACATTAATTTGTAATTGGGGATGAGATAATCTTTCCCATATTGTGGAAGTGAATAAAGTTTCTGGTGATAAATATAATAATCTTAATTGTTGTTTTTCTAAAGCTTGTAAAGTTGCCCGAGGTTGATAAGTAGGTAATTCACTATGTAAAGGTACAGCTTTTTGATTTCGTTGTTTGAGCTCTTCTAGTTGGTTTTCCATCAATGCTACCAAGGGAGAAACTACTAAGTTAATCTGTTTTCACGAGTGCAGGAAGTTGAAAATAAGTGGACTTTCCCCCACCTGTGGGCATAATAATTAATGCGTCTTTTTGTGGTAATAAACTTTTGACTATTTCTCGCTGTGTTTCTCGCTGTGGGGGACGAAAATCATCATAACCCCAGATTTATCTTAATGCGGTGCGGATTTCAGTTAATGAGGTTGTGATGGGAAAATTCATAATCAGTGAAAGATATAACTGCTAAAGTTTTGGATAAACCTATGTGATATCATAACATTTTCTTGAAAAATTAAGAGGCTAAAAAATCATGCATGTCTCAAACTTTTAATGTTTACTGTGATGAAAGCTGCCATTTAGAAAATGATCACCAACCGACAATGATACTGGGTGCAGTTTGGTGTCCTTTAGAAAAGGAGGCGAGAAGTTTCAATTTATATCCGGGAAATTAAGAGAAGATATGATCTAAAACCAGAATTAGAAATTAAATGGACAAAGTTTTAACCAGCTAGAATACATTTTTATCTCGAATTAATAGATTATTTATTTGGTAATGAAAATCTGCGTTTTCGAGGTCTCATTGTAGCAGATAAATTCCAACTACAACATGAGGTTTACAATCAAACTCATGATTATTCTTAATATAGGATGTATTTTACCTTGCTCAAGGTAATTCTCAGTCCACAAGCACATTATAGAATCTATTTGGACATTAAAGATACACAAGGAGCAAGAAAAGTTGCAAAATTACATGATGTACTTTCTAACAACCTCCTTGAGTTTTCACGCCAGATAATTGAACAGCTTCAAACTTTGCGTTCTCACGAATTAGAAATCTTGCAACTTGCAGACCTTTTAATTGGAAGTATTTCCTATATAAATCGATGACCTTCTAGCAATGCAGCTAAAAGTGCTTTAGTTGACAGAATGCGAGAGCGTTCCGGCTATATCCTAACTAAAACTACACTGTATTTGGAAGATAAGGTAAATCTTTTGTACTGGCAACCTGCGGAGGCTTTAGCATCAAACAGCCGATTTGACGGCCACCTCTGGTTTTATTTAATGATTACAGTGGTAATTGGGAAGCTTACCTAGAATCAGTTTACAACATTTTCAAAGAAGATTTCATTGATAGCAAGCCTACGTTTTAATGTATACGATTTAGCCTTAAACGTCATCCTTTATTTCAAGATAAAGAAGTAACTTTCTGGCACGTCACCTCAGAAGGTAGCCAGGAAAAGGAACGCATTCCTGTTTTTCGCAGTTCTGAACGCATCTGTTGACTATGACCTATAATTGAAAATGCTGAAGATCCCGCTATAAAAGTCTGGGAAAATGACAGAAAAGGGGAAAAACGCATTTGTCTGTGGCTAGAAGCTGAAGAATATCTTGTAATTTTAGCTAACCGTGAAGGATATGTACTTTTGTGGACAGCTTATTTAGTTACCCAAGCACATCGGCAGCGAAAGCTACAAAATAAATATGAAGCCTATAAAAAGGCGAATACCGCTGATTAGGCGGCATCGTTACTCCTTCTACGCTTGGCAAATGAGCTAAAAATATTGTTTTTTACTACTATTAAAGCCAGACTAGCTGAGATCGTCAAGCTGTTACTTCTTATTTCACTTGCTGTTGCAATGCAGCATATAATCTATTTAGTGCATTTACATAAGCCTGAGCCGAGGCCACAATAATATCTGTATTAGCTGCATGACCAGAAAATACACAAGACTCATAACGTAGGCGAATCGTGACTTCCCCAAGCGCATCAATACCACCTGTTACTGATTGCACAGAAAACTCAATCAATTCATTAGGTACATTCACGACTCGGTTGATGGCTTTATAAACTGCATCGATTGGACCTGTACCAATAGCTGCATCGGTCAATTCTTCCCCGTTGGGAGTGCGGAGAGTGACTGTAGCTGTAGGTTGGGTATTACTACCGCAGGAAACCTGTACTAATTCAACTCGGAATAAATCAGGTGCTTGTTGGATTTCGTCGTTAACAATCGCCTCTAAATCCCAATCTGAGATTTCTTTTTTTTTATCAGCTACTTCTTTAAAACGAATAAAGGCTTTATTGAGGTCTTTTTCCGATAATTCAAAGCTCAATTCTTTTAAACGAGTACCGAATGCATTTCGGCCAGAATGTTTGCCCAATACGATTTGATTGTCTGTTAAACCAATCAATTGGGCATCCATAATCTCATAGGTGAGTTTGTTTTTCAAAACTCCATCTTGATGAATACCTGACTCGTGTGCAAAGGCATTTGCACCAACTATCGCTTTATTTGGTTGTACTAACATTCCTGTCAAGTTGGAAACCAAACGAGAAGTTTTATAAATTTGCTTGGTGTCAATATTAGTTAATGATTCTTGGGAATCAGTAGATCTACCAAAGAAGGGGTTAAAATATTGCCGCCGCACGTGCAGTGCCATTACTAATTCTTCGAGTGCAGCATTTCCTGCCCGTTCACCAATACCATTGATGGTACATTCTAGTTGCCTTGCGCCAATTTTCACAGCTTCTAAGAAGTTGGCAACAGCTAGACCCAAATCATTATGACCGTGAACCGAAATAATGGCTTTGTCGATGTTGGGGACATTTTCTGTAATGCCTTTGATAATAGCCCCAAATTCGCTTGGTGTAGTGTAACCTACGGTATCAGGAATGTTAACTGTTGTTGCACCAGCTGCGATCGCTCTCTCCAAAACCTGATACAAAAATTCTGGATCAGACCGTCCAGCATCTTCAGGAGAAAATTCCACATCATCAGTGAAACTTTTGGCATAAGCTACCATTTCTTCAGCAATAGAGATAACTTCTGGTTTGGTTTTTTTCAGCTTATATTGCAGGTGAATATCAGAAGTGGCAATAAAAGTATGAATTCTGCCCTTAGCGGCCGGTTTGATCGCTTCTGCTGCGGCTTTGATATCATCATGTCTAGCTCTGGCCAAACTACAAATGACCGGTCCATTTTCCGTTCCTACTGTTTGGGCAATTTTCTGGACTGCTTCAAAATCACCTGGACTAGCAAAAGCAAATCCTGCTTCAATTATATCTACACCCAAACGTGCTAACTGTTTAGCAATAATTAGCTTTTCATCTATGTTTAAAGTCGCACCTGGACACTGTTCTCCATCTCGCAGTGTCGTATCAAATATGATAATTCTGTCTGCTTTATCGCTCATTTTTTTGGTTGTTTTAGCTTGAGATTGTCGACTAACAATACCTTGAACTTTATTTTTTAACAATTGTTCAGTTATCAACCTTTTTACTGTTACCTGTTAAGAGTTCCTTGATTTAACTCTTGGCTTTGTAAATAATTGTTAATTTTACTAAGCTTCGGTTTTTTCTATTTGGTCTCTAATATCATTCAAGTCTATATATCTATCAGTAGCATTACGTAATTCTCTGGCTATCATTCCTTCTGTTGATACAACTGTAATATGCGTATTTTTTGAACGTAATAGTTCGATAGCTCTCTCAAAATCTCCATCACCGCTGAATAAAACAACTCGGTCGTATTGGTCTACCGTATTAAACATATCGACAACAATTTCAATATCTAAATTTGCTTTTTGCGAGTAACGACCAGAGACATCATCATAGTATTCTTTGAGAATTTTAGTGCGTACTGTATATCCCAAACTAATGAGTGCATCTCTAAAACCGCGCTGATCTTGTGGATCTTTTAAGCCTGTGTACCAAAAAGCATTAATTAATGTTGTCTCTGGCTGCTCATTTTTGAAATATTCTAATACTCGTCGTGGGTCGAAAAACCAGCCATTTTTTTGTTGGGCATAGAACATATTGTTTCCGTCTACAAAAATAGACAGACGATTCATCATAGAACCCATAGAAATTTACACCTAAATAATAGATAAGTATGTAAGATTGAACAATAGATTATAGCAATTCTTAATTGGCAAGGTTGCTAATGTCTATAGGGTTATTTTCATGTATAGCTTTTATCTTACCTCTGTCAAGGCGTAAAATTGGCTAAAACATTAAATTTGTGATACTTGTAACTTTGGCTTGGTCTGCTTTTTTGGCTAACGCTGTGGGCTGTTGGTGATTTAATTTAAGTTCGGTTATTACCCAGATGAGCATCATGATAATTTGACTGTGCAATTTTTGGTAAAACTGATACTTGTGATTATCCCACTATCTGACGCTATTTAGCATTATTTAGCATTAGCCAGATATAGTTAGTAATGGTGATTAAATAATTAGCTAGTTACTAACCTCCAAATCTTTCCCAAATCCGCTGTGATCAAAATCTACCAATAAAATTGACTTAGTAACAGGACTCTGATCTGTACACCAGTCAAGTTTACTCCTAAAGAGGTATGGTATAGGCTGGCGGTAAGATCCATACTGATACCCTATAACATTTAGTTGTGGTCATGAGGAGTGTGGGGAGCTTTTTACCAAGGAGTAGGAGAGATGGGGAAAATTAATCTTACTTTTGATAGCAAAGAGTGGTATAAGCGATACTACTGAACTGAGGAAATAAACTCACCTTAATGAAAGGGGTGTAGAGTGTAGGAAACCCCATAATTAAAATCAACGGTTTCAAATTAGGAATTTGTATTTCTGGTACTGCACGTCTGGAGCTACATTTTTATCTTCTCCATCAATACTATTGATAGGCTTGTACCTTTTGAGTGTGGGACAAACTATCTTTCCCTACAACCCTACACCCCACACCCTATTTTCCGTCAAATACTTGGGTGAACAGCCTCTAGATAATATGTATGCAAGAATTACAGATAGATATTGCGTGAGATAGAAAGTTCGACTGTATTTGTATAGGAAATCCTGAAAGGTAAGTATACTAGTGTTATTCTGGTAATAATTGAAGCATACATGGTAAATGTATAAGATTCTCATTTAAGTTTGATTGCTATTTAGAATGTTGCCTATAAGACAGCTTGTAAACAAATAACAGTGTTGTACTGAAATTAATGAGTAACTCAATATGGCAGAAGAACCTACACCCACCTTAGCCGACAAATCACTCTCTGCTGCCAAGAGGCAGTTAAGTAAGTTAACAAAGGGGAGTTTAACAACACCATTACACCAGCCTAAACTAATAGTGCGTTTTGGTCATCTACTTACTGGAATTTCTGTATTTTTGGCAGCAATACTAAGTGCGGCTAATGGAAGTAGGGTGCAATTGCTAGAAAATCAAGCTCTGACTACCTTTTTTCAAATGCGTGGAACGGTAGTAGCTCCACAGGATATTGTAATTTTGGCGATTGATGATCAATCTGTCTCCATTGCCGAACAGTATTATAAGACCGATCCTCAACAGTATGCCTATTTAAAACCAATAAAATCTTTTCCTTATCAACGTGCAGCTTATGCTCAGGTGATCACTAAGTTGATTAATGCTAGTGCGCGTTCAGTTAACTTAAATATAGTTTTTGATCAATCAAGTATCTATTGTGAAACTGATGATCGCCAATTACAGGTAGTATTGCGAAGATATGGTAGGAACTTTACCTTAGCGGCAGTGTATAATAATTTTAAGACACATCAATTTCTATTTCAGCAGTTAACCCAACCACAGCCTATATTTCGTTTTGGGGCAGTGTCAATAGGTGCAGTCAATTTTCCCCTGGAGCTAGATGGTAAAATCCATCGCTTATCCAGTGAGTTTTCACCTTTGTCAGACCCAAGCACTGTTTTTAACTCAAAAATGCCCTCTTTTGAGGAAGCTGTTTTAGCAGCAGCACAAGTGAATTATTTCCAAGGCAGGGGCGATCACATTTATTTTTGGGGAAATGGGGAGACATTCAGGACAATTCCTTTGTGGTATCTGTTTGATCCAGAAAACTGGAATAATTGTTTAAAACAAGGACAGTTTTTCCAAAATGAGATCGTGCTAATTGGCGCTATAGAGAAATTAAGCCATGATGATCATCGAGTGGCTGTTTCACCACGTGACAGCATGGCTGGTGTAGAAATTTATGCCAATGCGATCCCAACCTTAATAGCCAATAAATCCATTTCCACAACCATTAGAAGTCCATTATGGAGAGGTTTATTTGTACTCCTGTTGGTAAGTTGTTCATCTATGGTAGTAAAGATAAGAAAACAGGGTATCCAGCGATTTTTATTAAGTATTGCCTTAGCTGGTGTGTGGGGAGGAATTAGCTATACCAGCTTTATTTATGGTAAATTAATGTTTCCCAATACAATACCAATCATAGCCATTGCCTTAACTGGATTCTCTTATTTAGCTACTGAAGTAGCTAGGGAAAAAATCAACAAACATAACTTATTACTAATTTTTCAGAAATATAAATCTTCTCCTGTGGTTCAGGAAATTGTTCATTAACAAGATGACCTGCAAGACCTAATACAACAAAGGGATTTAGCATTGAACGGTAAAATTTTAGCCGGACGATACAAAATTATCAAAGTGCTTGGTGCAGGAGGATTTAGTGAAACTTACATTGCAGAAGATATACAAGTTCCTGGTAATCCTCAATGCGTTGTCAAGCAACTAAAACCAGCCACCACAAAATCAGAAAATTTAGCACTAGCTAGGCGTTTATTTAGTGCAGAAGCGAAAACTTTGGAAAAATTGGGAACACATAACCAAATTCCTCAGCTTTTAGCATATTTTGAAGAAGACGAAGAATTTTATTTGATCCAAGAGTATATAATTGGACATCCTTTAAATCAGGAATTACTCTCAGGTAAGAGTATCATAGAAAGTTTAACAATCTCGCTGTTAAAAGAACTATTGCAAATATTAAGATTTGTCCATGAGAATGGTGTAATTCACCGAGATATTAAACCTAACAATATTATCCGTCGTCACTCAGATTGGAAACTAGTATTAATTGACTTTGGTGCTGTTAAAGAAGTTAGCACCCAAATCACCGAAAGTTTTGACTCAACTGCTTTCACCATCGGCATTGGGACAAGAGGTTATGCCCCTAATGAGCAATGTTTCGGTCGTCCTAAATATAATAGTGATATTTATGCTGTAGGAATGATTGGCATTAAAGCCTTAACTGGTATATCTCCTCATGAATTAGAAAGAGATACCAATGGAGAAGTAAAATGGCTTGACAAAGCAATAGTAAGCGAGGAATTAGCAGCAATTATTAATAAAATGGTTTTGGATGATCATCAACAGCGATATAATTCTGCATACCAAGTTTTAGAGGATCTGAATAAGTTAGTGGTTTATGAAGATGTAAATATAGCTTTAGCACAACACTATTCTACAGATCATTTATCAACAGTTGATGCTGATGCTCCCACCTCACCTTGGCCGGGATATTTTTGAATTGTAAGTAGAACGACGTGAAAAAACAAAAGTATGTAACAAAATATAAACTAGCCTGAAAACCTCTTCACTCTTGCATGAGTGCCTTTTCCCCTTCGCGTTCTCCAGTCAGACCCTGGGGGAAGGCGAAGCACATACATCGGGGAAACCACGCCACTTACTTTATGCTGGGAAACCCTTCCAGTGCAGTGGCTCCCCAAGACCGAGCTGGTTCACCTCTTACCTTGTCATAACGACAATTTTTAACGCCCACTTACTTAGTAAGTGACAGATGACAGAGTTAGAAAGTTGATAGATACTTTATGTGCATATTGCGAGTAAAACATTCTCTCAACAATTAATATCGACTCAAAAATAGAAATCCTACTTGTAACAAGCCGAGAACAAAACCCAAAATTCCACCTAAAGTCACAATTGCTTGTAATTCATTTTTAACAATTCCTTCAATTCCGGCTTCTAAATCAGCAGGAGAAGTTGCTTTTACACGATCAATAATCACTTGATCTATAGACAAGATAGGAATTACTTGTGCGACAATTGCTTCTAAATCTTTTTCCAAATACCTTTCTAAAATTAAAGCTAATTCTTGAGACACTACTTCTAAAGAAGTACCAATAACAGATGAATTACCAAGACGCTTTAATAACAAACTAGCAATATTTTCCCAGTCTGCTGATTCCGTCAATTCCTGTAACAAAGTGCTACCACTATTTTGGAGGTAATGATGAACACTTTCCCTGGTGGTTTTTCTAAGTTGACGGACTGTGCCAACTGGTAAGTTTTGTAAAGATAAATCCTGTAATAATTTTTTGAGGCGATCGCGCATTTGCAAATCTTGAATTAATTCTTGCAATTGCTTATTAGTGGCCTCTTTTTCATCTAAACAAAATGTCCTTAATCGAGTCAGAGTATTACGTAAACCAAACAGATTTGCTACTACCCAGTAAGTACCACTAGTTTTTTCTCGAAAGCTATCATCGATAGTTTGAATTGTGCGGTCTGTTAAAAAATTAACTATTGCCTGTCTTAACGCATCCGGTGGTAAAACTACTTGTAACAACCAATCAGCCAAGCGTGTAGATTGTTCTTGACTCAGTTGAAATTCCAGTAATATTTGGTCAAAAATATGGTTAATTTGCGCTTCTAAAAAATCCTCTTGACGAGCTAAAACCTTCAGTAATCGAGGTAAGGATTCTCCTAACAAATCCCGTAAAATCCCTGCCACAATTTTGGTACTTTTCTGATTTTTATCACCTTGAATTTCTTCAATTGCTAACTCTAATAACCAAGAAATCGCGCCTTGTACTCGTTCTGTTTGTAGGAGTCGCCGCGCCAGCTTTTGTAGTTCGTCTGGCGTTAACAAAGATCCCATAATGGTATTAGAAATATTTTTCGCCAAACGCTCCTGATTAGCAGGTATCAATCCAGGAGTAAAAGGCACTCTTCGACCAAGAATATAAATAGGTCCATAAGGGCGAAATAGCATTTTTATGGCTATATCATTTGTGAAATAGCCAATAAATCCACCCAGAATTGGGGGTGATATATAAAGCCAAAGATAAGACCAATCCACAGTATTTTGGATTAGGAAAAAAGGACAAGGGACAAAGGACAAGGGACAAAGGACAAGGGACAAAGGATTGGGGACTGGGGACTGGGGACTGGGGACTCGGAAATACTTTTACTAATTACCAATTACCCATTACCCATTACCAATTACCAATTACCAACACTCCCATCATACCGTTAGAGATGGGATAGTGTGTGGCGTTAGCAAAACCTGCTTGAAGCGCTATTTCTACTTGCTGTCTACCTGTGGGGAAGTGGTCTAAGCTGGGACTAATATAAGCATATTCTTCCTTGACACCCAAATTAGTTGCTAGGGGAACAACCAGGTCATCTAAATACCACTGCTGAAAAGCCCGAAATATGCCATTATCAGGGCGATGAAAGTCTAATATTGCTGCTTTCCCACCAGGTTTGAGGACACGATGTATTTCTTGAAGACTACGAGGTATATCTTTAAGATTTCTCAACCCATAGCCCATGGTGATCGCATCAAATTGATTGTTGTCCAAGGGCAGGTTTAGCACATCAGCTTCTATCCAGTCTATAGCTGATTGGGGGTAATATATTTGGCAACGCTGTTTAGCAGTTTCCAGTAAGTTACAAGAAAAGTCCACACCATATACTTTTCCGGTCACTCCTACATATCGCGCCAGTCTAAAAGTTAAATCACCACTACCACAACACAAATCCAAGCAAGTATCTCCTGGTTTAGCTGCACTCCATTTGACGGTCATTTCTTTCCATATCCGGTGTTGTCCCAAACTTAACCAATCGTTTAATTGGTCATATACGGGAGCAATACGGTTGAAAATGTCACGAATTTCGTTAGTCATTAGTCATTAGTCGTTAGATTTTTTCCCCCTATACCTCTACACCCCTATAACTACTCGATAAGGCGATTGCTATTAATTCTACTGATAGATGTATGAGTTTAAGTTCATCTGCTCTTAAATAACAGGGTTTTTGCCACTGTAGCGATAACACTCCCAACATTTGCTGTCGATAAATAATGGGGATAATTACATGTGCTTCCACACCAGCTCCTTGGTAGTGAGTAAGACTGTTGAGATTAGGGTCTTTAGGTATATTGAGAGATGATTGGATTTGGCCAGTGGCGATCGCGTTTTTGGCTAGTGGATCTTGGGAGAGCCAATTGTCAACTACTCCTTTATCACTGTAAGCCCCTTGGGTTTCCGTCAGAGCATTTCCTTCTATAAGTTGTACAATACAGCTATCGGCAGTAAAAGTTTCACTAAAGGCTTTAGCGATAGGAATTAGAGTTGCTTCTAGTTTAGAAGCAACTTGTGTCACTTCCACTAAAACAGTCAAAAGGTGCATTTGGGAATTAGCACGGCGCAATTCTTCTGTGCGTTGCTTCAGTAAATCATAGGTTGCTGCTGCTCTTTGCACCACTTCCTTCAGTTCTCCAGAGTCCCAAGGTTTGGTAATGTACTTGAAAACTTGACCAGCATTAATAGCCTCTACCAAATCTTCAATATCAGTGAAACCAGTAAGAATAATTCTGACTGTATCGGGAAATTGTGGTACAGTTCGGCTCAGAAATTCAGTTCCTTTCATTTCTGGCATCCGCTGATCAGAGATAATTACCGCCACTTCACCCTCTGTTTCCAACAGTTGCAGGGCATTTAAACCACTATCAGCCTTGAGGACATTAAAATCACGGCGAAAGGTGCGATACAGCAAATCTAGATTATCTTGTTCATCATCAACTACGAGGATTTTGAGCTTTTGATTCCGTTCGCGGGTACTTAATGGACGGTTAATTGTATTAACTTCGACATTAGAGTTATTCATAATTTTGCTTTATATCATCTTCACAATTTTGTTATATTCCATACAAGGCTGAGTTGAAAATCTTTGTTGTCAGTGATTCAACATACAGTTGACTTCAGAAGTCAATAACCTGGGGATAGGAGATAGGCTGTAGGGTGTATAGAACCTCATTAGTAGATTTCGGGGCTGGATATTATAGATTCGTATAGGATTTGGCGATTTTTCCTTTCTGTCTGGGGATTAATTTTGTGTGGGCATTAAGCAGATTAAAATAAGATTTGCTTCTCAGATTAAGCTGTAACATATTTTAATTACATCTTGATAGATGAGATCAGAGTCTGGAGTAAAGACTAAAAGCTGATGCCAGCAGCCAAGTCCATAACTGCAAAAACTACTATCACCATATCTAAGTTGACGCTTACAAATCAGAATTATGACTGAATTACAATCCGACTCTCAAGATACTGATCATACTGTTAACGATACAGCACAAGAATTATTAGTCAAGTTAAGACAAAAACAAGGTAACTGGGTAGAATGGGGGAAGGCGATCGCCTTCCTCCAAAAAAATGGTTACAATCCCCAAGATATCTTTGAAACCACTGGATTTGAGCCAATCCAACAGAATCAAGTGATTGTTGGTTCTCAGGTTTACAGTGCTTTAGAAAAGTTTGGCGCATCTGAAGCAACAAGGGCATACTACGGGACAAGAGCTAGTGATATTCTCTACGAACTACGCTTCCTGACTCAAGAAGATCGAGCCGCAGCCGCAGACCTGATTTTTCTCCATAAACTCGATGTAGAGGAAGCGCGGGAGATAGCCAAAGCAATTAAAGATTTTTCTCGCTTCTCCACACCACCACAAGGTTTTAACAAACATCCAGGGGATGCAGTAGCTTATCAAGCTTGGAAATTAGCCAGACAAAACTCCGATTTACAAGAGCGATCATGCTTAATTGCTAAGGGGTTACGTTTTGTTAATTCGCCCACAGCCAGAAAACAAATCGAACAACTATTAACTGATTTTACCGTAATTGCCCAACGTCCAGCCCCAATTCTCCCCTTTTTCCGTCTAGAATCAGACGAAGACTTACCCAGAATTCTCCCTGTAGTGGGTGAGTTGCCGTTAACACTAAAAGATGTACGTTCCGTACCCATAATTACAGAAATTGAACCATTTCGCATTGTTAAATTTGCCGGAGAACAAGCTTGGGTAGCTTTACCAGGTTGGCAAGTGTTAAAGTCAGCAGAAGATCCAGTAGTAATTGTTGCCAGTAGTGATATTTTCCCCAACCCCACACAAACCAAAATAGAACCAGTTATAGTCGTCATAGATCGCGCCCAAAGAGAATGGGATGCATCTAGTTACTTTGCATTTGACAATTCTGGAGAAGTTGATTTTCAATGGTTTGAAACAGCACCAGAAAACACTTTATTAGGAAAAATCATCATCATTTTACGTCCTAAGAAAGTTCTCGATGAAGAATTTACCAAAGACTCCTGGCAAATTGACGAATAAATATCAGTTATCAGTGGAAGAAGGCAAAAAGCAAGAGGCAGAAGAAAGATAATATTTCTCCTCTGTTCCCTATTCCCTCTTTTCACAAAGAGAAAGCTGATAGGGAAATTGAGCAATACGATAATGCTGGGTAGGTTCTATATAACAATTGATTTGCCCAGCAATTGTTAACTTAGCAGCGTAATCTTTTTTTGTCATTCCTGAGCCTACAAACCATAAATGAAACTGAGATTTATGGAAGTTATAAAATTTACTAACTTTGTGAGTAATAGAAGATAAATCAGCAGGTTTATATACAAAAGCCAAACTATCATTGTTTAATAAATTTGATTGGTTTTGGATTTTATGGTATCTTAATCTTTCCAATATCAAAGCCGAACTTCAACCTGCTGCTACATCTTGATAACTGTCGTATTTTATCACCGAAATCAACGTTAGATTAGGTTCTAAATTCATATTTTTGGCAACTAGGTCAGGTAGAAAAGGTTTTTGGAAAGTTAAATTATTAACAAGGAAAATACAACTGACAAGACCTACTTTTAAAAAAATGAATTTTGTCTTTCTAACTTTTTCTAAACTTGCTGCTAAAAGGGCGCAAAATCCAGTCTAGTAAACAAGACTATAACACGGGACAGGCGTAATGTCTTTACCTAGTAAATAAGCAATAATTGAAAATTGAAGTAAAACAAAAAAAGTAAAACTCAGAAGAATTAAAGTAAAACTCAGAAGAATTAATGTAGATAAATGAGTTTTACTTTCTGACCACAGTAATTTTAAACTCGCAAAGACTTGTATTCCCACCCAAATTGTAAACACCACCATGAAACATCCACAAATAACCGCAATTCCTATGGGCTGATTCTCTACAGGGAGAGAAATGATAATTAATGCCCAATTAATCAAAGTGTGATAGATGGGTTCAAGATGATGAGGAGATGGCAACCAGTTAGTATATCAACTGTGACAACGGCTGAATACTGGCAATAACCAGGGAATATAACTAGTAATAACGCCGCTGGTAGAGATAATTAGATATAAAAAAATTTGAGGCAGGTTAATAATTTTTGTTCTGACGTAATAAATTATTAGTGACAGTGTGGCAATCTCGGCACTAAAAGCGATACTAAAAAAGTAGTGAATATAAAGACCAAGACTATTAATAGTTGACCATAATAACCAAACACTAAATCTAACATGCTGCCTGCTCAAGATATCTTGCTGAATTTTAATGAGCAAGAATAATGATAAAATTATCAAGAGCACAGGTAAAGTGTAGTGCCTTGCTTTTTGGGAAAGATACACAGCAAAGGGGGATAAAGCCATGAATAATGCGGCAATGATTCCAGAAGGAGGATAAAAGGCAATACTATTAACACCATAAATGGCCATGATAGCAGCCACACCAAATAAAACTGAGAGCGATCACAACTTTGTTACCCAATCTGTACCCAAAGGATTTGACCACCCTAACTAACTGTACATAATACAAAAAAACAGCAGTGGATGCGTAGAATAACTGGCCAGATTCTCCGCGATTTGAGAACAGCTAACCCCAGGCTGAAAAGTAAAAATTTCCTGTAGCTAGTGGAGAGGAAAAACTACATATAAAGGTAAATAACGGTAATTTTTACCCAAGCTAAAAATAGCAGTAATTATTTCATCTAGCTACAGGGGTTTCAAGTCCAAATGCCAAAAGCGCAAAATAGCCCCCAGTCTAATAACACCAGTTAAACCTAGATAATATTGATCATTCAGGTTTCATTTTGTCCCTTCCCGTCTGAACTGACAAGTATTGAACACTAATTAAAGATAAATAATAAATCGATGTTGTTCATTTCTCTGCTGTCATGTTTAAAATAAACGTCTAAATTTTAATATGTCAAAAGATAATTTTACGCTTATAGTCAATCAAGAAAGCCTGGAAATAGAAGATATTCACCCATCACCAGCAGCTAACTTACGAAAAAATATTGACAAAATTCGTCATAGTCTGCGACCTGGACAAAAGCAAATGGCTGATTGGGAATCGGGTCCACTGGCTGTATCTGCTGTCCCTGGTGCTGGTAAGTCTACAGGAATGGCTGCTGCCGCTGCCATAGCAATAGCTCGGCAGTATCAGTATTCCCTCACCTGTGGTGAGAATTATCGGCGTCAGTTAGTAGTTGTCACCTTTACCCGTTCTGCTGCTGCTAACCTAAAATTAAAAATCCGCGACAAACTTAAAAAACTATCCTTACCACAAACAGGCTTTGCTGTTTATACCCTCCACAGTTTAGCCTTAAATATAGCCAATCGTTATCCTGATTTATCTGGGTTGCAGTTAGAAAACGTCACATTAATCACCCCTAATCAAACTCATCGCTTCATCCGCGCAGCCGTAGAACAATGGATTACAAAACATCCTGAACTTTATCGACGCTTACTAGAAGGTCAAAAATTTGATGGTGAAGAAACAGAAAAACTACGTCGTCAGTCGGTGCTACGCACAGAAATATTACCAGATTTAGCTTATACGGTTATTCACGAAGCTAAAAGTTCGGGAATATTACCGGAAAAACTCTATAAATGGAGTGAAAAAACCCAAGATACCTATCGAATTTTACAAGTTGCAGCGGGTTTGTATGAACAATATCAAAAATCAATGGCTTCCCAAGATTTCATTGACTACGATGATATGATTTTAGCCGCTTTACGCGTGTTAGAAAATTCTAGCGCCAGACGGATTGAACAAAATCAAATTTTCGCAATTTTTGAAGATGAAGCCCAAGATTCTAGCCCACTACAAACGCAGCTTTTAGAAATATTAGCTTGTGAAGAAGATGGTAATAATGCAGATAAATCAACACTCAATTTAGTCAGAGTTGGTGATCCTAATCAGGCAATTAATTCAACTTTTACACCTGCTGATCCGATTTATTTTCGGGAGTTTTGTAAGAGTTGTGATATTAATCAACGACTAGCAACAATGAATCAAGCTGGTCGTAGTAGCAAAATTATTATTGATGCGGCTAACTTTGCATTGGAGTGGGTAAATAGTCAATGGTCAACCATAACTAACAACGAACAAACACCATTTCTCTCCCAGAAAATTGCGGCTGTTAATATGGACGACCCCCAACCAAATGCTAATCCTGCACCATTTGGTAAAGGTCTGGAATTATATAGCCCTCGTGATATTCATCATACAGTTGAGTTGGTTTCCCAGAGAGTAGTTGAATTATTTACTCAAAACCCTGATTCCCGTGCGGCAGTATTAGTCAGGGAAAATCGTCAGGGGAGATGGTTAACATCGGCTTTAGAAGCTATTTGTCAAGAACATCAAATTAAACTTTATGATGTGGGAGAAATGGAAAGGCGTTCTCATGTTCCACAGGAAATTTTATCATTATTGCAATTTTGCGATCGCCCGCATTCCCCCGATTATTTAAAAGCCACTCTCCAGGTTTTAGTACAACGTCAATTAATTCCCACCCAAGACATCAACTCCCTAGCCAGTATCCCAGAAGAATTTTTATATCCTGGACCCCTAGCCACTCCTCAAACAGAGATAGTTCAAAAAGCTGCTCATTTGTGTCGCAGTTTACTTCATGCCCGTTTAGAACTACCCATATATCAAATTATTCCGTTTTTAGCCTTAACCTTAAATTACGACCAAGCCGAATTAGCCACCGCTGACAAACTTGCAGAACGAGTAAACCTACAAACTTGGGGTAATAATTCTATGGGTTCAATGCTGTCGGCTTTAAGTGAAATCGTCAATTCTGAACGCTTTGAACCAGTAGATACAGAAAATTCAGAAGAACAATATACCAAAAAGGGACAATTAACAATTATAACTATGCACAAAGCGAAAGGGTTGGACTGGGATTATGTTTTCCTACCGTTTTTGCATGAAAACTTAATTCCTGGTAAATTTTGGGTTCCTCCCCAAAGCCAATTTTTAGGCGATTTTACCTTATCAGAAGTAGCACGCACCCAAATTCGGGCCGGACTTCATCAACAAACAGAAACTATACCCAATGTAAGCCAAGCTTGGGAACAAGCCAAATACCTCAAAGTGGCCGAGGAATACCGTTTATTGTATGTTGCTATGACCAGGGCAAAAAGACTTTTATGGATGTCTGCGGCGCATCAAGCACCATTTACTTGGAGTCAACCTGATAATTTACAAGCTTCAGCCCCTTGTCCAGTATTTACCGCTTTAAAACGACAATTCTCCAAGAATATATCTTAATAAAGATATCATGTCCGTTTGTTATCTTCGCTATGAATATAGCCCCGACCTTTCCAAAAAGTTGGGGACATTGTAGTTTTTCTTACAAAAATCGCAGTAATCCAAAACTATAGAAACTTCAGAAAACAAATTGGGAATGTTAAAAATTAGAGTTTTAAATTTACCGAACAGGATCACAAATTTTCCTGTTTTCCTATAAAAATATAAATCTTAACACAAAATGTATCAAAAGTTATGCGACACAGTTAAAAACTTCATCTATATTCATCCCTAAGTTGTTTTAGATTCGTTAAGAAAATTATATAGCCAAGATTATGTTAGTGGCTTTTTTAGGCACGCACATCCCACTTTTGGTATTACTTTTTAGTTTCATTATCTCCAACTCCTATTCTTTATATTAGTAGCTTTTTTAGGCACGCATATCCCACTTTTGGTATTACTTTTTAGTTTCACCATCTCCAACTCCTATTCTTTAGAGAAGTTAGTGCAAGTTATGTTAATTGCGCAGCTACCTTAGTAGGTACAGTAATTACCCTGTATGCCCTAAATTCCCTACGTTCTCCAGTCATTTTGATATCCACAGCTTTAAAGGAATACAGAAATATATTGCTTGTATCAAAGAATATGGTCAGTCGGAACGAAGACATAGTAGTTTTTATGTCGGTTCATATTGCCGATTATCAATTAACAATCTCGGGAAGAAAATTATGATAAAAATAGTAAATAAGTTTGTATCTATCTAAAGATTTGGAAAAAATATCTATGTTATCTCATCTGAAAAATAACTCTAAATTATCTCAGTCTGTTATTTTAACTCTTGTCTTAAGCAGTATACTGGCTTGTGGAGTGGATGTTGCTAACAATAATACATCTGTAGCTATTCCTGGAGCTAAACAGATACAAATCGCCCAAAATACTTTACCCGGAGATATTTCTACGGCTGTGCTAAGGGATGCTTCCCTGCGTTCTGGGGTGAAAATCGCTCATTTGAAAATTTCTCAAGTCACACCGACAACCTTTGGAAACCGCTGTATATTTGAGTTTAAGGAAGTTTGTACTAAGGAATACAGACCTATTCAGGGTTGGGTGGTCATTGTCAGAGTTAAAGAACAATCTTGGACTTATCATGTTAGTCAATCTTCCCAAATTTTGATTGACCCTAAAATTAATATATCTGATGTTTCCCAACTGCCAAAAAGCATTGCGGATAAAGTGATCACAGATGCAGCTAGCCGTTATGGTTTACCAAAAAGTGCCATAAAAATTACTCGCTCTACAACAAAAATTTTCAGTAATTCCTGTGTGTTTAATTTTGATGAAGTCTGTAGTCAATTGTTTAACCCCGTAGAAGGTTGGCAACTAATTGTGAAGGTAAAAGGAGAATCTTGGACCTATCATGTAGATAAATCCGGTTCACAAATCGTTCTTGACCCAAAAATTACTACCTCTAAGGGTTCTGAACTACCAGAACAAATCGCTGAAAAAGTTTTGAGTGATGCTTATAAACGTTCTAATTTACAAACTCGTGCTATAAAAATCATTCGTTCTACACAAAAAACTTTCAGTAATGGTTGTGTGTTCAACTTTGGTGAAGTCTGTACTCAACAGTTTGACCCTATTAACGGTTGGGAAGTGGTTGTGAGAGTTAATCAAGCATCTTGGATTTATCATGTAGATCAAACCGGTTCACGCATCCTTTTAGATCCGAAAGTCAGCACAGCTTTACAAAAATAACTCTCAATTGTTTAAATTAGGTTCTCTTAGTATACAATGAGGGATTGTGTCGAATCAAAGCCATCCCCATGCCTAAACTCAAAACTCGTAAAGCAGCGGCAAAGCGATTTCGTGCCACAGGTACAGGTAAAATCGTCCGTCGCAAGGCTTTCAAAAACCACCTTCTTGAACACAAGTCTGCTGACAAAAAGCGCAATATGTCTAAGATGGCAATTGTTAATGAACGCGATGCAGAGAATGTACGCTTTATGCTTCCTTATTTGTAAAATATTCTTTAGGTAGTAAGATATGACCCGGGTAAAACGCGGTAATGTAGCTCGTAAACGCCGCAATAAGATTCTCAAATTAGCTAAAGGTTTTCGTGGTTCTCACTCAACTCTGTTTAGAACCGCTAACCAACAGGTGATGAAGGCGCTTCGTAGTGCTTACCGCGATCGGAAAAAGAAAAAACGTGATTTTCGCCGTCTGTGGATCACTCGTATTAACGCGGCTTCTAGACAAAATGGTCTGAGCTACAGCCAGTTAATTGGTAATCTCAAAAAAGCTAACGTTGAACTTAACCGCAAAATGTTGGCACAATTGGCAGTTCTTGATCCTGCAAGCTTTGCTAAAGTCGCAGAACTGGCAAATTCTGTTAAAGCTTAATTAACGGATAAAGGTAACACGGATAAATAGCGGATTTGACACTCCCCAACCTCAAGGAGTGGGGATTCTTCATTACAAGACCTAACTTGCTGTGATAGGATTGCTCCAATCACAGTGGTGGTCGAATCTCTTGAAGCGTTCAGATCTAAGATCCAAGTTCCCGTATGCCCTACGGTAATCAAGGCTAATTTCAGAATGTTGATAGCAGCATTCCAGTCTCGGTCTAAAACAAACCCAAATTTGCAACCGTGGGTTCTCATTGACAAAGGGTTCTCATTGACAAAGACTTTTTGACTATCGCACGACAGTTAGAGCATTCCTGGGAAGTGTAGGCAGGATTAACTACAACAGTTATTCTGCCAAACTTTACCCCAAAATACTCCAACCATTTTCTGAACTGATACCAACCAGCATCATTAATTGACTTGGCAAGACAGTGATCTTTAACTTAGTTCTTAATCCTCAAATCTTCGTAGGCGACTAAATTTCCTAGGCGACTAAATCATGAGGTTGGATTATGCAACGCGCCACTCTCTTGGCGTGTTATTCACTTTGCCTACTTATTTTGAGGTGTATTCGCCCTAGTCGATTAATGGCCTTTTTACGATTGGCAGAGCCTTTTTTGGCTAGTACGATAAACCTGGGGTTAGGTTCGGTGTTACCATTGCTATCGGTATAGAACTATTTGAGTCCTACATCTAAACCCAACGGTCTTACCTGTGGGCTGTGCTTCTACTTTGTTTTCTGATACTAATTAAAAACTGAATACTGAATATAGTAGCCATCCGCCCGACCTATCAACCTAACCAGTTTTATCTAGTCTAATGGGTAGAAGTTGAAATCCGAAGTTCCTTTAAGTTTCAGTTTGCTAATATCCTTTTTGTCTTGTCGGTGAAAGTTATTTGCTTCCTAGCATCAGATAATTTTCACCCAGGTGTCTTGTATTCAACTGAGCAACAATTTTTCTGAAACCTTGGATATCCCTTTCTTTTTGCCGGGAATAGACTTCTTGCAGTTGTCGTAGAACCGAACTATGGAACTATAGGCTCTTTCGATAGAGGCTTGGGAAGCACTTGAGTTCAAAGCTTTAACAAAGGGAAACTCTTCTCGGAGTGTTTTACTAAGGCGGTATAACTCTACTCTTTCTGCGCTACACCTCAATTATCCATCCAAAAAAAGATACTCTTATTGCGGACAAATTGAGCCTTTATAATTGCCTCATCAACAGCATTGTATTCAGTTGCCAGCCCCTTAGCTTTGAACTCCAAGAAGAACATTTTACGTGGAAAACTTCTACCCAAAACATTCTATCATCAAAAAGCCGTCCTAGAAGCACGGGGCTTTAAACCCATTTTTTCAGTAACAGATGTCCCCTGCGGGGAATTAAAAATTATCAACCCATTGGGATTTTTGATTGAATTTTTAATTGAAGCAAAGCACAGGTTTACTATGAATCGGTTACATCCGGTATTATCTGCTATCTTAATTTTAATTTTGTGCTTGTTTTCTCTGGGGACAGATTTGGTTGCATCTGCCGCAACTCTCCCAGAAATTCAAAAGCGTGGTTATTTGACTGTGGCCGTAAAAGATAACCTACGTCCTTTGGGATTTAGAGATGATAAGGGCAATTTACAAGGCTTAGAAATTGATTTAGCCAAGCGTTTAGCAAGTGATTTGCTGGGTAAACCAGATGCTGTGAAATTCCAACCTGTGGCTAATAGCGATCGCTTACCTGTCATTGTCGAAAATAAAATTGACCTTGCTATTGCCAACGTTACAGCCACTGAATCACGCTCACGCATTGTTAGTTTCAGTGTTCCTTACTATTATGATGGCGCTGCAATAGTTACTAAAGATACTTCTATCAATCACTTAAAAGATTTATATCAACGTAAAATAGCTGTCCTCAATAATTCAAGTACTATCTTTTATGTAAAATCTTTTATACCTATGTCTGAGTTAATAGGCGTTAGCTCTTATGCCCAAGCACAAGAAAAAATAGAAAGTAATGCTGTTGATGCTTTTGCGGCTGATAATAGCCTTCTTAGCGGTTGGGTACAAGAATATCCTAAATATCACATCTTACCCAGCCAACTATCAACTGAACCCTTATCTGTGGTCATGGCCAAGGGTTTGCAGTACGATGAGTTTAGAAGGTCGGTCAATGAAGCGATAGCACGTTATATAGCTACAGGTTGGCTCAAAGAAAGTACACAGCATTGGGGATTGGGTAATAGTCAGGAGAAAACATTAACAACTGAAAGATAACAACCAACAACTGACAAAATAGATCAAGAAGAAACATTTAATAGTCTATATTTCAGCCAATGGATAATAACCTAGTCCTTGTTTATCTCTCAATTTTCGTCATTTTACTCGCATTTACAGCAGTGAGTGTTGTTCGCGAGGTTTTCAAAACTCGTAAACTGGAAAACTCTCTTTCTCAATTAAAAACCAAATTAACAAAAGAAAAAGGTACAGCCCAAGAATACTACGAATTAGCCAGTATTTATTCCGAAAAAAAAGTTTTTACTCAGGCCATACCCCTATTTCAAAAGGCCATCAAAGCTGCTGAGGAAGAAGGAGAAGAAAATATTGCCCCAGTTTACAACGGATTGGGTTATGTTTACTTCGCCCAAGAACAATATGATTTAGCTATTCGTCAGTATAAAGAAGCACTGAAATTGAAACCCCATTATGTAGTAGCCTTGAATAATCTTGGTCATGCTTACGAGAAGAAAAAATTATCTGCTCAGGCGTTGCAAATGTATGAAGAAGTATTGAAATTTGCTCCTAATAACGCTACAGCAAAACGCCGTGCTGAATCTTTACGGCGCTTAGTGTCTGCATAAAGATACAATTTAGTTTCATCCAGAGCTACAGAAACGCAAAAAGTAAGAACAATGCCATATACAGCGTATTGCAGGTAACGGAAGTACAAAAGTAAAAGGATTTTACCGCTGACCACTGACCGCTGGTTATTATTGTAATTTTACTGTTTTTGAGCAAAAGCATACATGTATTTTGTTCTTAAACAGTATGATTCAGAGTTTACATCGTTTTTTTAGGTTAGCGATCGCTACCTTCGTGAGTTTTGATTTCTGGCTAAGTTCTCCTCAGATTACATTTGCTCAGGAAATCATCACACTTCATCCTCTCAACCCCTAAACAGAAAGAGAAGTTAATACCGCAGTAGAAATATTACAACGGGAAAAAAAGATTAAGCGAAGCCGCATTTTTTTCCATGATAACTTTGCAAGAACCTGATAAAAAAGCAGTTTTAAATTTCCAACCTGGTCAACGATTTCCACGCCAGGTATTTTTACAAATTTATGAACGTGAACTTAATCAAACCTTTGTAGTAATAGTTTATTTAAATAAAAAAACCCTCACTAAGTGGCAAGCAATACCCCAGGTTCAAGCAGCCATTTTACCACTAGATTATCAACTTGCAGAAGAAGTAGTTAAATCTGACTCACGTTGGCACAATGCCATGGAAAAACAGGGAATCAAAGATTTTGATCAAGTCCAAATCAGTTGTTGGGCACTAGGAATACTCACATCAGAAGAACAAAAAAAGGTAATCGTATTTGTCGAGTGTTCTCCTAACATAGAGGTCAATATGGGAATTATTTTGCTCATCCCATTGAAGGAGTTTTAATTACAGTTAATTTAAATAAAGACAGTTAATTTAAATAAAGGTAGAGTTGATAGTTTTATTGATCGTGGTGTCGTCGCTTTTTCCCAAGAAACCTGGGACTATGATCTTTCCACTTTTAAGAAATCAATTCCCGCACCAAAGCCATTGACAATTGTTAAACCTGAAGGAACAACTTTCAAAATTCAAGGTAATGAAATTTCTTGGCAAGGTTGGCATTCTCGTTATTTAATGCACCCCCGTGAAGGTTTAGTTTTATATCTTGTTAATTATCAAGATGCTGAAAAATCCAGAGCTGTTCTTTATCGTGGTAGCCTTTCGGAAAAGGTAGTTCCTTATGGTGAGCCAGATCCTAATTGGTCATTTCGTAACGCTTTTGATCTGGGAGAATACAACATTGCATTATTAGCCAATAAATTATAATTAGGCAAATAAATTCCTGAAAATGGTATTTTATTAGATGCTGTGTTTGCTAACGGTGAGGGAGAATCTTATCTAGTACCAGGGACAATTGGTATTTATGAAAAAGATAATGGCGTACTTTGGAAACATTTTAGTTATCATAATAAAAAAAATTGTGTACGTCGTAATCGGAAATTAGTAATATCAATAATTACCACAGTTGATAATTATGATTACATCCTCAATTGGATATTTCACCAAGATGGAACTTTAGAAATTAAAAATGAATTAACAGAAATTGATTTACCACAGGGAACAAATGTAAACACACAAAATGAAAATCCATCCTTGGGGCGGTTATGAGCTAAAAATATCTGTGGTGTAAATCATCAACACTTTTTTAAGTATCGTCCAGATTTAGATGTAGATGCACAGAAGAATTCTGTCATGGAAATGAATATTAATTCTCTACCAATAAGTGATACAAATCCTTTAGGTAATGCTATTACTTTGGCAGATACTCAATTAACCATGGGAAAAATGCTGTGCGAGATGCCGACATCAAACATAGTCGAGAATGGATAATAGCTAATGCAGATAAACAGAATAAATTAGATGTTCTTACTGCATATATTTTAACACCTGGTAGAAATACAATTATGTATGCTGTGGAAGGTGAAAATATTAGAGAGAAAGCTAATTTTGCATCTCATAATTTTTGGGTGACAAAATATAAAGATGGTGAAATGTATGCAGGTGGTGATTATCCTAATCAAAGCAAATTAGGGGAAGGTTTACCAAAATATATTGCTGATAATGAATCTTTAGCAAATGAAGATATTGTGGTGTGGTATACAATGGGTATCAGTCAGCTTCCTCGTCCTGAAGATTGGCCAGTCATGCCTATACTGAAGTGAGTTTTAAAATGATGCCCAGGGGATTTCTTAGTAAGAATCCCGCGATTGATTTGGGTGAGTAATACAAATTCAAAATTCGAAATTCAAAATTCAAAATTCAAAATTAAGATTCCATCAAAATATCAGGGTTTCAGGGTTTGAATCTATTTGCGAATTATGGATTAATTATATCAATTAATTGTTTAGGGACTTATAATACAGTGTGTATACATTTTCTATATTTTTTCCTTTGCTGTTAAGTGCGAGGAGGTTCAGGCTTTTTTAAGTCATATAAGAATAAATGTAGAATTTCCAGTGGTGATATTGGGGAACCATGAATCATTAAGTCATCATTACCTGGATGTATATAAAATAGTTTTCCTTTACCTTCATTATTATCTTCAGGTCTGTTCAAGTCAAAGCATAAAAATTTTGTTGGGTTATCTTCTAAAAATCTGATTTCAAAATCAAATGCAATAATTTCAGCAGGTTTAATATTTTCATTCACTAAGATTGCAAAATTAAACCAGCATCCATCAAATCTTTCAAAATAGTCAGTGTCTTTGATGTCTTTGAGGCGCTTAAAGTTATGCTTTCCTCCAGTTATTTCAATAACTCCTTTTTTTTGATGTCATTTTCAGCAAACTATAAATTTCATGATATTGCATTCTCAACAACTGATTATCACAGTCTGCTGTTAAAGATTCCAAACGGAATCATGCTTTAATTGCTACTTCTTCTATAAAGATTTCAGATCAGCGAGTTTGAATAATATTCTCAAAGAGAATATAAGACTCTGCGTCATTTTTTATATCAATAAAGGCTGGTAATACAGGTATTATAAACTATAATCAACTGTATCACGATAGTTAGTATAAACCGCTGTTAATAGACGTACTAGAACTAGGGCAATACCCGCAGATGATATTTATTTCTCATCTGGTAATACAAGTTGCATAAATTTTTGGGCATCGTTAATTCCATCTAATCGATCAGATACAATAACCAGATTTCCATATTTTTCAGGTGTTAACTTAGTTAAGTTATTGACTGTTCTTACTAACTCTAACTTTATTCCATACCCCTCTATTTTCTTAGGAAGAATACCTTGGACACTAATCACTGGTTCATAATAATCAGATTCCTCATAATAGTCGCTATCATCATAGTTATGTATAACCATTTGCCAGCTTACGAATTAAATCAATGGATTGTATAACATTGTCATCTTCACTATCTTTCATGAGTTCAGCAAGTTATAGACCTGCAATTTCAGTTAGAACGCCAGTAGTTATTTTGGAAATATATGTATACAAACTAACGTCTACATATATTGCATGGGTATCTTCTATCTCATTAATTTGCTGACAAGCAACTAACAATTAGACCTGTCAGGAAAATTAACTTGGTGTCAAAAAATGGTAGAAGGGAATTTTGACCGTCTACCAAAAGGAAAAATCCACTTAAT
>CAKZGI010000273.1 GCA_936914905.1 uncultured Trichormus sp.
GAACTTTGAGGTGCATAATTTATATTTTCATGGCTACTGGATTTTTAAAAACTATGGTTCTGAATTGCCTGTAAATGTAGTTTATTTATGCTACTTATTGAAGTGCGAAATGTGGGTTACAAATATGGTACACCTAAAACAGCAAACGAATCTGGTCTTTTATACGATCAAGTATGACGGGAATCATAGTAAAGATTCAGATCAGTTCCTATAAATATCTCTTGAGGAGAATAATTTTTAGGTTGGAAGGTATCTGTTAATAATTGTGGTTGTAGTAGATGAAATTACTCTGGTAAACCAACTTCCTCCGGGTCTTCACTAGGAAGATCATACATGGTTGGTAATGTTTCTTTAGGGGAAAGTGGCGGATCTGTTTGATACATTTTCACTATCCTCTCGATTTATTTATGGTGTTTATTTATTTTATAATGTTTATTACCAGCACTTAGTCATTAGTATAAACTCGTGAAAATGCTTACAAGGAACTTTTAAGAAACACCTAAATGCTTAGAAACTCTCAGCGAAAACGCTACAAGAATCAAAAATCAACATTCTGTAAATCCATAAATTATGTAAGTCTTGATTCAGACAAAAATATGAATACAGCAGGAGTCACGAGTGAAACTCTCTTGCTATCTAGATTTTAATTTAGATTCTGTACCTGATTGATCTGCAATCTGCTGTAAAATAATTATGTAATCCAGAAACTATTTATTACCAATAAATTGTGATTTATTTAACTGAAATTAAACAGAATATAAAGGAAATTGATAGCAATCTCCCAGATTTTTTAATAGAAAAAAGCTGGTATAATTACTTTTATAATAAATAAATGTTAAATCATCTGACTCAAGATATAGACCCTTTATCCCTATTTCCCAACGGTGCAAAAATAATATTAGGAAACAATATTACACCCGGACAAATAGCCATACCTCTGGCACCAACTCCAACAACAATGTTTGGACCCCGTGCAGCTTGTTTATTATCACCAACTGGACCATTATGGGTATCAGATACAGGACATCATCGTTTATTAGGTTGGCGAAATTTACCCACAAAAGATAATCAACCGGCCGACTGGGTAATAGGACAACCTGACTTTTATCATGAAGGACAAAACGCCAAAGGTACAGCAGGCAAATCTACAGTTAGTGTACCTACAAGTATTTGTAAATGTGGTGCAGGTTTAGCTGTTGCTGATGCTTGGAATCATCGGATTCTAATTTGGCATAATGTACCAGAAGATAGCAATTTTCCCGCAGATTTGGTATTAGGACAGGCTAATTTCAACGATAACGAACATAACCAAGGTAGTCAACAACCTGCGGCAAATACTTTACATTGGCCCTATGGTGTTTTCTATCATCAAGGTAAGTTATTTGTAGCCGATACTGGAAATCGTCGTTTATTAATTTGGAATCAAATTCCTACAGAAAATGGACAACCAGCGGATATAGTCTTGGGACAACCAGATATGATATTTCGTAATGAAAATGGTGGTGGTTCTCCGACTGCTTCTAGTATGCGCTGGTGTCATGATATTACTGTTTGGGATAATAATTTAGTTGTCACTGATGCGGGTAATAACCGGGTGATGATTTGGGATGGTATACCGACAGAAAATAATACCCCTTGTGCGGTGGTTTTAGGTCAGAAAAATTTCAAGTTTGTGGAATTAAATCAAGGTGTATATTTTCCTAGTGGTAGTAGTTTAAGTATGCCTTATGGGGTAGATACTGCGGGAGATTGGTTAATAGTTGCAGATACGGGTAATTCTCGTTTGCTAGGATGGAAGAAACGAGAATCTATTTTGTTATTACAGGGTGGAGATGCTGATGGTGTAGTGGGACAAGATACTTTTAAAAGTAAGAGTGAAAATCAGAATTTTGGAACGCCAACGCGACGAAGTTTAAATTGGTGTTATGGAATTAAAGTTTGTGGTGAAATTGCGGTAATTTCTGATTCTGGGAATAATCGAGTTTTGATTTGGAGATGATGATTATTTCGCGCAAAGACGCAGAGGGGAAAAAGCAAAAAGATGAGAAGAGAAGAAATTAGAGTGCGTGGTACTGTGCAAGGTGTAGGTTTTCGTCCTACGGTGTATCGTCTGGCGAAAAATTGCGGGTTGAAGGGAGATGTTTGTAATGATGGTGAAGGCGTTTTAATTCGTGTTTATGGTAGTGAGGAAGCGATAACAAAATTTGTAGATGAGTTATATGAAGAATGTCCACCTTTGGCGAAAATTAATGAGTTGGTGAGAAGTCGGTATTTGGGGGAGTTTGATTTTGACGATTTTGTGATTTCTCACAGTATTAATAATACTATGAAAACAGAAATTACTGCTGATGCGGCAACTTGTTTCCAATGTCAAAAGGAGATCTTTGATCCTTTTAGTCGTTATTTTCGTTATCCCTTTACTAATTGTACTCATTGTGGTCCGCGGTTGAGTATTATTCGCGGTATTCCTTACGATAGAAATAACACCAGCATGGTGAAGTTTCCAATGTGTGGAGAGTGTGAAAAGGAGTATAAAGATGTGGAAAATCGGCGTTTTCATGCCCAACCTATTGCGTGTCACGTTTGCGGATCTCGTGCATGGTTAGAAAGGGCTGATGGTAAACCTGTCATTTCTGATATGTTTTCAATGTTGGATGATGTGGATGCTGTTTGCACTTTATTACAAAAGGGTCAAATAGTCGCTATTAAAGGTTTGGGTGGTATTCATTTAGCTTGTGATGCAACTCAAGAAACAGCAGTGCAGAAATTACGAGAACGGAAACGCCGTTATCATAAACCTTTTCCTTTAATGGCGAGAGATATCAATATAATCAATGAATATTGTTATATTAATGATTTAGAAAAAGAATTATTAACCAGTCCTGCTGCACCCATTATTTTATTAAAAAAAAAATCCGAAAAGCAGGTTGCTTTATCAGTCGCACCAGGACAATACACCCTTGGTTTCATGCTTGCTTACACGCCTTTACATCATTTAATTCTCAGACGAATGAACCGCCCCATAGTCTTAACTAGCGGTAATATTTCTGATGAACCCCAGTGTATAGCTAATGAAGATGCTAAAGATAAATTAGGAAAGATAGCAGATTATTTTCTTTTACATAACCGTGATATTGTTAACCGAGTTGATGATTCTGTCGTCAGAGTGATTAATGATAAAATACGAATCTTAAGACGGGGTAGGGGATATGCGCCTGCACCGATCATTTTACCATCAGGATTTGAAAAAATACCGACAATTTTAGCAATGGGTAGCGAGGTAAAAAATACCTTTTGTTTATTACGTGAAGGTGAGGCTATTCTATCTCAACATTTGGGAGATTTGGAAAATGCAGCCGCCTTTAATGCTTATCAAGATACTCTAAATTTATATTTAAACTTGTTTGTCCATAGACCAGAAGTAATTGCTATTGATAAACATCCAGAATATCTATCATCTAAACTGGGAAAGGAACTAGCTACAGTTAATAAAATTAAATTAAATGAAATTCAACATCATCACGCCCATATAGCCGCTTGCATGGCAGAAAATCAAATTTCTTTAAATACACCACCAGTTTTAGGAATAGCGTTTGATGGCTTAGGATATAGCGCAGATGGTACATTATGGGGCGGAGAATTTTTACTAGCTGATTATTATCAATTTGCACAAGTGGCCACATTTAAATCTATGCCCATGATAGGAGGAGAACAAGCAATTTATCAACCCTGGAGAAATACTTACGCCCAATTAATAAACGCCTTAACATGGGAAGAAATAAAACAAAAATATGCTGAATTAGAAATAATCAAATTTCTAGAAGATAAAAATCCCAAATTACTCAACCACATCATAGTTAAAGGTATTAACTCACCCTTAACATCATCAGTAGGGAGATTATTTGATGCAGTAGCAGCTGCAATAGGTATTTGTCGGGAAGAATGTAGTTATGAAGGACAAGCAGGAATAGAAATGGAAGCTATAGCGGAACTAAATATTTTGAACAATGATGAAGATAATCTAAATTATCCCTTTAAATTTGAAAATTTCGATAAGATTTATTGTATAGACCCTGGACCTATGTGGTTGGGGATACTAGACGATATACAGAAGAAAATTTCACCATCAGAAGTAGCTGCTAAATTTCACATAAGTTTGGCTAGTGTAATTACCACAATAGTTAAACAGTTGTCCCAAACATACAAATTTAATCAAGTTGCATTAACAGGAGGAGTATTTCAAAACAGTATTCTTTTAGGACAAGTAACCAAACGCTTACAAAAAACAGGAATAAACGTCCTCACTCATAGCATAGTACCTACAAACGACGGCGGTTTATCATTAGGACAAGCTGTTATAGCTGCTGCTAATTACTTAAAAAAATAACATAAAAACTTCTGTGTTTACTGCGCCTCTGTGGTTAGTAAATCTTAAAAAAGGAAAATAAAAGATGTGCTTAGGAATACCCGGACAAATTGTAGAAATAACCAACATATTACATAAACTAGCAATAGTTAACATCGGCGGAGTAAAACGACAGGTAAACATAGCTTGCATAGTTGACGAACAACACCCACCCGAAAAATGTATAGGAGACTGGGTACTGGTTCACGTCGGTTTTGCAATGAACCGTATAAACGAACAAGAAGCAGCAGAAACATTACAACTTCTCCAAGAAATAGCAGCCTTGCATTAAAGTATAAGGCTAATAGCTAAAGTTCGTTAAAACCGACTAGCAAAACTATCTATTTAGGTTGTAGTTAATAAATTTATGTTTTGTGCAGTAATTAATCTAAAATCCCAAATCTAAAATCCCAAATTTATATGAAATACGTAGATGAATTTCGCAACCCCGAAAAAGCTGAAGCCTTACAAAAAGAAATAACCAAACTCAGCCGACAAATAGACAAACACCTAAAAATTATGGAAGTATGCGGAGGTCATACCCATTCCATATTCAAATACGGAATCGAAGAAATATTAACCGATAATATCGAATTAATTCATGGGCCTGGTTGTCCAGTGTGCGTTATGCCTAAAGGTAGGATCGATGATGCGATCGCACTTTGTCAAAACCCCAACATCATTTTCACCACATTTGGCGATGCAATGCGTGTACCCGGTTCACAAACCAGCCTCTTGCAAGCTAAAGCCCAAGGTGCCGATATTCGCATGGTTTACTCACCCTTGGATAGCCTCAAAATAGCCAAAGAAAACCCCAACAAAGAAATAGTCTTCTTCGGTTTAGGCTTTGAAACCACTGCCCCCAGTACCGCATTTACCATCCTCCAAGCAGCAGCAGAAAACATAACTAATTTTAGTATGTTCTGCAATCATGTATTAGTTATTCCTGCCCTGCAAGCATTATTAGATAACCCAGATTTAGAACTTGATGGTTTTGTTGGTCCCGGTCATGTAAGTATGGTCATAGGAACAAAACCATATCAATTTATTTCCCAATCATATCATAAACCAATAGTTATTTCTGGCTTTGAACCATTAGATATTTTCCAATCAATTTGGATGTTATTAAAACAAATAGTAGAAAAACGTTGTCAAGTTGAAAATCAATATAACCGTTTAGTCGAACCAGCCGGAAATAAAAACGCCATTGCAGCCATGAATCAAGTTTTTGCAGTGCGTGAATTTGAATGGCGTGGTTTAGGAGAAATACCCAATTCCGGTTTTAAAATTCGGAAACAATACGCGCAATTTGATGCCGAAGTTAAATTTATCATTCCTAATCGAAAAATTACCGACCACAAAGCCTGTCAATGTGGAGAAATTCTGAAAGGAGTTTTAAAACCTTGGCAATGTAAAGTATTTGGAACAGCTTGTACACCAGAAAACCCTATAGGTGCTTGCATGGTTTCCTCCGAAGGTGCTTGTGCAGCATATTATAAATATGGGCGACTTTCAACTATGGCGAAAAGAGATAAATTAGGTGTATATCCAGAAACTCTATCAGTTTAAAATTGACAATTTTAGGAAAATTATATGCCATTTGTTACCGTCCAAATTGGTAAAGGTCACTCCGTTGAAAAAAAGCGGAAACTAGTCCAAGCTCTAACTGATGCTTTAGTTTCCTCTCTAGGTACTAAACCTGAGTGTATAACCATTCATCTTGATGAATTCCAACGAGAAAATTGGGCAGTTGGTGGTGTTTTACATTCCGATAAACAAGTTGGTAGACAGGAAGAAACAGGCAGATATTTTAATTGATGTGTTAGCGACATGCTAACACATCAATTAAAATATTTCGCGCAAAATCGCTAATGAAAAAAATAAAAACACAATTACTTTTTTAGATGGAATTACTAAGAAATCTAAGATGGCAATTTACAACAATCAAGAATCTCAAAATCCTCTCTTTCAAAAAATTGAACAAGTCCGTCGTCGTCAGAGAAAAATTAGGGATACACATATTAACCTAGCCCATGGTAGTGGTGGAAAAGCCATGCGAGATTTAATTGATGATGTATTTGTAAAAAATTTTGATAATCCCATTCTTTCCCAACTAGAAGACCAAGCCAGTTTTGACTTAGCCAGTCTTTCCCAACATGGAGATAGATTAGCATTTACCACAGATTCCTATGTTGTGAACCCATTATTTTTTCCAGGTTCAGGCATAGGAGAATTAGCAATTAATGGCACAATTAATGACTTAGCAGTTAGTGGTGCAAAACCTTTATATCTTAGCTGTAGCGTCATCTTAGAAGAAGGTTTACCAGTAGAAACATTGCGCCGTGTAGTTTCCAGTATGCAAAAAGCGGCACAAAAAGCCGGAATACAAATAGTTACAGGAGATACAAAAGTAGTTCATCGTGGTTGTGCTGATAAACTCTTTATCAACACTGCGGGAATTGGTATCATTCCTGCCAATATTGATATTTCTCCCCGCAACATTCAACCCGGAGACGTAGTAATTATTAACGGAGAAATAGGAAATCATGGAACAGCCATATTAATTGCTAGAGGAGAACTAGAACTAGAAACAAATATAGAAAGTGACTGTGAATCGTTATATGAATTAGTAGCAGAAATTATCAAAATTTGCCCACAAATTCATGCTATGAGAGACGCAACCAGAGGAGGTTTAGCCACAGTATTAAATGAATTTGCCCTCACAGCAAACGTAGGAATACGCATCAATGAAAATGCCATTCCTGTGAAAGAACAAGTAAATAGAGTGTGTGAAATACTCGGTTTAGATCCTTTATATTTAGCCAACGAAGGAAAACTAGTCATAGTTGCACCCAAAGAAAAAGCCGAGTTAATTTTATCAACCATGAAAAACCACCCAACAGGAAAACAAGCATCTATCATTGGTGAAATTATTCCCACACCACCAGGAATAGTCCTCTTGAAAACTACCTTTGGTGCAGAAAGAATAGTTGATATGCTAGTAGGTGACCAACTCCCACGAATTTGTTAAATTATTTCTTTTTCTTTTCCTTACGCTTTTGCGTAGTATAACAAATTAACCATATGCATGAACTAGGAATTACACAAAATATCATTGCCATAGTTAGCGAAAATGCCCAAGGGAAAAAAGTCCAAAGAGTATTATTAGAAATTGGCAAACTCTCTGCTATTATGTCCGATTCCATTAAATTTTGTTTTGATGTTTGCGCCCAAGGTACAATAGTAGAAGGTGCAATATTAGAAATATTAGAAATACCAGGAATGGCCAGATGTAGTCAATGTGGTGCTACATTTTATGTAGATAAACCCTTTGGAATTTGTGAATGTGGTAGTCTACAGATAGAGATACTAACTGGCGAAGAATTAAAAATAAAAGAAATGGAAGTGGAGGAATTATGTGTGTAACCTGCGGATGTTCTGACGATAGCGAAGTAAAAGTTACTAACTTAGAACATGAACACCATCACACTCATACTTTAGCAGATGGGACTGTAATTACACATACCCATCACCATGAAGAACAAGCAAATATGCACGCCAATGTTCATAATACAACGATATCTTTAGAACAGGAAATTTTAGGTATAAATAATTTATTGGCCGCCCAAAATCGTGGTTGGTTTAAAGCCAGAAATATTCTGGCATTAAATTTAATGAGTTCTCCAGGTGCGGGAAAAACTACTTTATTAACTCGCACAATTAATGATTTAAAAAACGAATTATCCATCAGTGTGATTGAAGGTGATCAAGAAACTACCAATGATGCAGAAAAGATTAAAGAAACAGGCTGTAAAGTGGTACAAATTAACACGGGTACAGGCTGTCATTTAGACGCATCAATGATAGAAAGGGGTTTACAAGAACTCAACCCGCCCTTGGATTCTGTACTGATGATTGAAAATGTGGGTAATTTAGTTTGTCCTGCTTTATTTGACTTAGGAGAACAGGCTAAAGTGGTAATTCTTTCTGTAACAGAAGGGGAAGATAAACCAATTAAATACCCTCATATTTTTCGGAATAGCGAAATTATGATTCTCACAAAAATCGACCTGTTCCCTTATTTACAATTTGATGTACAACTCTGTATAGAATACGCAAAAACAGTCAACCCAAAAATACAAATTTTCCAAGTTTCATCTACTACAGGAGAAGGTTTGGAAGATTGGTATAAGTTCTTGTTTCATGCGGTTTCACCATCAATACCCACTCTTCACGCAACTCCTGGAAAATAGATTATCCAAGTTGCTTGCTAGTTAGCAATAGGAATCAGGATAAAGCATCATATCAAGTCCGGCTAATTAGCAATAATAACTATTTTTCTTTTATCTATTCCCTATTCCTTGTCCTCACAGATATGATGACTATTTAAACGGACTGCATATAAATTTTATGTTTGTGCAATTAATGCATCCGTCTTCATCCGTCTTCATCTGCATTTATCTGCATTTATCTGCAGTCAATTATTCTTGATATCTGATTCTATTTGACATAAAATATAAAAAACAGGGTCAATTTTATGTCTACAAATCACAGTCTTCCTTTAGAAAACGAGATTTTAGATGTAGAAAATACAGATTGTTGTATTGTTGGTGGTGGTCCTGCGGGCGCTGTACTGTCTCTACTTTTAGCACGTCAAGGAATTTTGGTGTATCTGCTAGAAACACACAAAGATTTTGACCGGAATTTTCGTGGTGATACTATTCATCCGGCAATAATGCAAATTATGGAAGAGTTGGGTTTAAGTAATAGCCTTTTGCAATTACCCCACACCAAAATGCACCGCATTCAAATAAGAACTTCCTACGAAACCATCACTTTTGCAGATTTTAGTCGCCTGAAAACCGCCTACCCTTATATTATGATGCTTCCCCAGGCGCGGTTTTTAGAATTTATCACCCAAGAAGCAAAAAAATACCCTAATTTCCATTTAATTTTGGGTGCAAATGTGCAGGAATTAATTACAGAAAATGGTGTAATTCAAGGTGTCCGTTATCGTGGACAAGGCGGTTGGCATGAAGTACGCGCTACATTAACAATAGGTACAGATGGTCGTCACTCAAAACTAAGACAATTGGGTGATTTTGAATCTGTAGAAACTACGTCACCCATAGATGTGCTTTGGTTTCGTCTCCCGCGTCAGCCAGAAGAATTTGCAGGGGGTATGGGGCGCTTTGGTTCTGGTAACATCTTGGCTATGCTAGATCGTGGTGATGAGTGGCAAATTGGCTATGTTATCCCCAAAGGGGGTTATCAACAACTACGTGCTACTGGTTTAGCAGAATTAAAACAATCAATTATTGATACAGTACCAGAATTAAGTGATCGCATCGAACTTTTACAAGATTGGTCAAAAATAGCTTTTCTTCCTGTCGAATCAAGTCGCGTTAAGCGTTGGTATAATCCCGGACTGTTACTCATAGGTGATGCAGCCCATGTCATGTCACCCGTAGGTGGTGTTGGTATAAATTACGCGATTCAAGATGCTGTCGTCACAGCAAATATATTGAGTCAACCACTGAAACAACATCGTGTAGAAATCAGCGATTTAGCAAAAGTACAGCAGCACAGAGAGCTACCTACACGAATCATTCAAGTATTTCAGGCTTTGATCCAAAAGCGGATATTTGCCCCCACTCTTACTGAAAATCAAACTTTTCAACCGCCTCTATTGCTACGTTTACCTATCTTACGTGATCTCCCCGCCCGATTAATTGCTTTGGGTATTTTTCCTGTTCATGTCCAGATTTAATATTCTATATGGTATAATTGTACTATATAATATAATGCAGAATTAAATGCTCGTTTCGGTCAAGCGACAACTTTGAACAACTATTTATATAGTTGTTCAAAGTTGTCGCTTGACTTTTGTTATATGGTGGTTAACCAAAAATATCCTATTCCTTTAGGGAACCTAAATCTGTTAACTTAGATTCAGCAATTGCAGTGTGTTGAAGGTAAATCGAGTAAAAAATAAGTGTGCCAAAATCATGACGCACAGGTGGTGCTATCTGCCTTTTACAAATGAAAAAAACAGTTTTCCTCCCCTCAACCCCTAAACCCTTGTTTCTTGAAAGGAATAAATATTATGAACAGTTGTATTTTAATGGCAGAAATTTATGATGCACCTCAACTGCGTCACACACCAGATGGGTTGGAAGTTACAGAAATGATAGTTCATGTCCCTGGTGCGCGGCCAGATGATCCTTCTCATCCTTTAAAAGTGGTAGGTTGGGGTAATTTGGCTAGAGAAATTCATCAAACCTATCAACCAGGCGATCGCGTGATTATCGAAGGACGCTTACGAATGAACACCTTTGACCGTCCTGAAGGTTTTAAAGAAAAACGTGCAGAATTGACCGTGCAGAAGATTTACGCTATCGGTAGAGCTATGAGTATAACTCCACCACCAGCTGCTATCGTAGCGCCTCCAGCACAGCGTCCCCCAGAGACATATCAACCAGCCTATTCACCACCAACACCATCCACACCAACGCCAGCTACAAATTTCACAGGTACAGCACCCCAGCCAACGACCCCCCAACCCACCTACCAACCAGCACCTGCAAGCTTTGAGCATCAATCTTATCAGCCTGCTACAGAATCGGAACCAGACCCAGATGACATCCCATTTTAATCAGTTAATAGTTAACTGTTATCAGTTATCAGTTATTAATTAGGGCTTGCTGAAAAAAAGTAAAAGCGTTTCCAGATAAAGGTTTAGAGGGTTTTCTCAGCAAACAAGTGCAAAATTGTTGAGCAAAGATATTTAAAACCCTTGCATTTTCACCAGAAATAACCGCGTAAATTTGAGGACTAATTGGACAACCCTTGATTTTCCAATCCCGATCATACCTAGATTCAATTTTTAGACTTATTCAGCAAATCCTAATTATTAGTCTCTTCACTGTTAACTGTTAACTGTCACCTATTCCCCGCTGACTTCACCCCATTCTCGGATAGCGGGAAAGACTGACGAATAATCATCTTCTGGATAGGACATATTCATTGCTGACTTCAAGATGTGTTTAACTCCCTCAATACTGCTGAGATTCAAACCCAGGGATTTAGCTTCAGAGATAAATAAATCTATTTCTTTGATCAATTGTTTGGTGGGTAAGTTGGCATTGGTATAATTACCATCCAACATCCGCTTCAGGTTTTGATCAAAGGTTGGCGCGTAAAGTTTGCTATCGCGCAGGATTCGCATAAACAAGTCTATATCAATGCCTTGCATTTGGACAAAAGCCAAACTGAGCGCAAAGCTAGTAGTAAGGGAAGCAATGAGTTGATTGAGTGCTAATGTCACTGCTGAGGCTGACCCTACTGGTCCAATGTGTACAGGTTGGGGTCCAAAATGTTGTAGTAATTTGAGGTGACGCTCATATTGTTCTAATTGGGCACCTACCATGACAATTAATTTGCCAGTTTCTGCTTCTGGGATGCTACCGAGTACGGGAGCTTCTATATATTCACCGCCAGCGGCCACAACTGCATCTCTGATTTCTTGGCTTTCGGGAGGAGTGAGTGTTCCCATTTGGATTACACTGCGTCCTGATAAGGTATGCCAAGAAGTGTCTGTGAGCAAGACATGATAAATAGCTGCGGCATTAGATAGCATCAGAACTATACAATCAGCGGAGCTAATTGCTTGACGTGGTTTTGTCGCAATTTCTGCCCCTGCTGCTTGTAGTGGTGCTAATTTTTCTGGGGTGCGGTTGTAAGCAATTAGCTCTACATTTGCAGCTAATAACCTTTGAGCCATCGGTAGTCCCATCAATCCAGTTCCCAGAAATGCCACCTTCATGTTTTACGTTCCTTTGTCATTGGTTATTAGTTATTAATAATTAGTCACTCATTGGTCATTAGTCATTGGTGATTGGTGATTGGTCATTGGTGATTGGTTATGAACAACTAAGAACTGATAACTGATAACTGATACAGAAGATTGCAGATCAATGAGGTACAGAATCTAAATTGAAACCTAGATAGCAAGAGAGTTTTACTCCTGACTCCTGACTCCTGCTGTAACTGATAACTGTTAACTGACCTAAAATCAGCCACCTGCGGCAAAAGTGGCCATAATTATAACTGAAAGTAAGAGTCCGGGACTAAGTAGAGTTACTAAGACAATGAGGTCATGAGCAGTCATAGTTATTACTTCCTTAAGGTTATTAACTTCAAAGCAATCACTGTTATGCTAGTCGAAGAAAGACTAATACAGGATTCTTAAATACAGTTTTAACCAATACAAAAGAGCTAACTAATGCTAAGAATTGCCGGCTTTTTCTTCCTGCTCCATCCTAGAAGTGTCGGCACTATCTAGTCTACAGGCTAACACGGTTAATCTTTTAGTGTTACCTCTAGGTTGGTATGGTTAATCCTGTGAGCGATCGCAAAGCCTCTTCATTCTTCAATCCTTTGCTTTGTACCAGAACTCCAAAGTTCCCCAGTCCTGTCGGTTCAATTAGTTGCTGTAAGGCTTCCCGGCGGTTTAGCAGCTGTGAGACGGGTTGTTCTTGATAGGAGAGGGCAGCTATTCTTTCACCCAAACCCAAGGCCATTAAAAATAAACCTTGCTGCGTCCAACCCACTGCATCCAAACCGCATTTTTTTCCCCAAGTTTCCAAAGCTGTAAAGTCAACATGGGCGGTGATATCTTGTCGCCCAATATTGATGTAAGGATGATCATGGTAACGATGATGGTAATAGCATTGTAGAGTTCCTTGCGATCGCCTGGGGTGATAATAACGGCTGGCAGGGTAGCCATAATCAATAGTTAACACATACCCCTGTTGCAAGCAGTCTGCCACTATACCCAACCAGTCGAGAGCAGCTAAATTAATTTCACTGCGATAGCCATCTTCATACACATTGGGATTTAAATCAATTCCCACCAAATCAAAATGTGCTACTAATTTCGGCGTGGATACTTCCGCCACTGCCTCTATAAATGAAAAATCAGAAGCGGTATTTTCCCGATTTTCCTGGGTAGTTACATAAATTTCCCGCAATTCTCCTGCTTCTAGGATAAACTGATGCACTGGAAATGCATCCACTAATTCATTAGAAAAAAAGCAGCCGATGATGGAGTTAGGTTTAATCTCTTCCAAATTGCACCAACGCACAGAGAAATCCTGTAACCTTTGCTGCTGTTGTGTTCGTAAACTTGGGGATTTCTCAACAATAATGTATTCCAGCGCCGTCAAAAAATCCGGATGTTGTAGTTTTAGGTAATTGAGGATATGAGATGCCAGAGTACCTTGACCTGCTCCCATTTCTACCAGATGAAAAGGGCTTGGTTGCTCTAATATCTCCCACATCTGGGAAAATTGCACAGCCAGTAATTCACCAAAATCACTACCAAGACTAGAAGACGTAAAAAAATCACCACCCCGAAACCCAATTTTGACTGCATCACTAGAATAGTAGCCGTGTTCTGGGTGATATAGCGCCATGTCCATGTATTCTGCAAAAGTAATGCGGTGTTGGGGACTGGTATTAATGCATTTGGCTATTGCTTGACAGAGTGCGGGGTTGGAATCCATAAAAAATCAAAAGTTTAAGTCTCTAAAATATTAGAGTCTGTTGCTAGAGTTTGCGTCCCACAAAACTGAATTCTGTTGTATTATATTTCAATTTCAAAGCATTACATCTTACAGGTTGTTTGAAAAGTTTCTAGCTGTGACTTTAGGCACTTATTAATCCCCCCTAACCCTTAATAAAGGAGGGAACTGGAATCAAAGTCCCCCTTAAGAAGGGCAACTTAGGGGGATCTAAAGGTTTTTGATACATCACTAAGGACTTTCCAAACATCCTCTTATGTAAGACTAATTTTATGTGAAGCTGCACAGAATCATGTACTTCATTAATTAATACGTACTTATCTGCGTCTATTGGCGGTCAATTATTCTTGAAATTTTATTCAATCCAGCTTCATTTTAATTCGGTATAACTTCCTTTTTGATAGGGAATATTAAAATTCAAATTCAAATATTACTAACTAAAATATTTTTGTAATGTTACTTCAATTCTTTGATTCGCCAGAAAATAAAGTTCTTCTTGTCGATAAAGTTCTAACATTATTTGGAAGTTGCTAATTCTCTAACTGTAAATACTTTTTCTACAGCCATTTTGGGACTTAGACCCCATTCTTGGAGTAAAATTAAAGCAGCGGCGGTACTGCCAATTAATCCAGCACCACAATTAATACCAACATCAAAATTTTGATAGGATCTAGCTAAAGTAGTGATCGCCTGAATATAAAATAATTAAGGTGCATCAAGTAAATATCTATCCTTTGGAGTATTTTCATAGAAATGCAGTTCCAGAAAATGGGGAATATAACCTTGTTTTTCTAATGGAACAGCGTGCAATCCTAGATCATTAATTGAAAGCACATTAGGAACTTTATCGATATATTCAACAATGTCATAGTAATCAGTGATGAACAACATTTTTCTTACCTGTGATGTGCTATAAAATCCCCGACTCCGCAACGAAATCGGGGATAAGGGTAATTACCTGTCAACAGAACCCATAATTACGTCAATACTACCAAGAATTACCACAACATCTGCTACCTTCATTCCTCGTAACAAATGAGGTAGAATTTGAAGGTTATTGAAATCGGCAGCACGAATTTTCCACCGCCAGGGGAAAACATTATTATCACCAACTAGATAAATACCCAGTTCCCCTTTACCGCTTTCTACACGGGAATAGATTTCACCTGTGGGAATTTTGAAAGTGGGAGCAAGTTTCTTGGCGACAAACTGGTAATCAAAACCATCCCACTCTGATTTCTTACCAGCGATTAAACGCTTGGCTTCCAGGTTTTCGTAGGAACCACCGGGTAAAGCTTTGATAGCTTGTTTGATGATTTTTACCGATTCCCGCATTTCCCGCATTCTTACCATGTAACGGGCAAGACAATCACCGGCTGTTTCCCACTGTACTTCCCAGTCGAAGTCGTCATAACATTCATAGTGGTCAACTTTTCGCAAGTCCCATTTTACGCCAGAACCACGTAACATAGGGCCAGAAAGTCCCCAGTTAATTGCTTCTTGGCGGGTAATTGTACCAATACCTTCGATCCGTCTCCGGAAAATGGGATTGTTAGTAACTAAGCATTCGTATTCGTCTACTTTAGGGATAAAGTATTCACAAAATTCTAAGCACTTGTCTACCCAACCATAGGGTAAATCAACAGCTACACCACCAACACGGAAGTAGTTGTTGTTTACCATCCGATAACCTGTGGCAGCTTCCCACAGATCATAAATCATTTCCCGTTCCCGGAATTGATAAAAGAAGGGGGTTTGTGCGCCCACGTCAGCCAGAAAAGGACCAAACCACAGTAAATGGTTGGCGATGCGGTTCAGTTCCAGCATAATCACGCGGATGTAGCTGGCGCGTTTGGGAACTGTAATACCTGCTAATTTTTCAGGTGCGTTAACTGTAACTGCTTCGTTGAACATTCCCTCTGCATAGTCCCAACGGCTGACGTAGGGGACATACATCACGGTAGAACGGTTTTCGGCAATTTTTTCCATTCCCCTATGCAGGTAGCCAATGACTGGTTCACAGTCAACGACATCCTCGCCATCCAGTGTCATAATTAGCCGCAGAACTCCGTGCATTGATGGGTGATGGGGTCCCATATTCAGCACCATTGGTTCAGTGCGGGTTTCTATTCTACTCATAGATTTAGTGTTCTTCCGTTGTCAAGAATTTGTATTGAACAGCTACGATGCTAACCAGACCCGATTGGTTGTTTCTGCCAAAATTTAAACTGGTAGGGATAATAGGGATAATTTTAGATATTGCCCCTACAGGGTTATGTTGGAGAGAGGATAGCAGGGTCGGACTTGTACTTGATGTTTTATTAGCTTGCACTACTTCAATTATTATAGGGAGTGTGCGATTCCAGGGATTGAGAAGCAGGATTTTTTTTGAGATGCAAGCCATCAGCGATGTTTGATCTATGATCACAGAAAAGACTGAAATCAGCACTTCTGAATTGCTGCTTTTCTAGGTAGCCAGATTAATCTCTATGAATAGTTTAATAATTAGTTCACGTTTTCAGTTTTGCTAACCCTAAATAACGGATTCCTTCTGGAGAAACGTCAAAACGACAGGGTAAGACTTCTAAACCAAGTGCGATCGCCTGCCATAATAACTTACCATACACAGGGTCGGTGCTATCTCCAGGCGCAAACTCTGGACAGTCACCCCGATTGATAAAATAAAGCATCACTGCACGACTGTGGGGCAGAACTTCCATTAATTCTCGTAAATGTTTTTGTCCTCTTGTGGTTTCTGTGTCGGGAAATAAGGCTAAATTTCCTTGGGTCCAAGTTGTGTTTTTTACCTCTAAATAAATTGGGCGTTGTTGCTCACTTCCTGTTAGGTAAAAATCTACACGGCTTTTTTTATCTTTTCCATAAATCACCTCACCTTTAATTTGTGTATAATCTCTTAATTCGGGAAAAAGAAATTTTTCTAAAGCTAGTTTTACGACTCGATTAGGTAAAGCAGTATTTACACCGACCCAAGTTGGTTCTTGTTCTTGTACTTGAATCAACTCTAATGTATAAGCTAATTTGCGATTAGGATTATCACTTTGAGAAAGCTGTACCGGACTACCAATTTTTGAAACTCCTGTCATTGGACCAGTATTAGGACAGTGTGCTGTTACAACCTCTCCTGAAGTCAGCTGTATATCAGCAAAAAAACGCTTGTAGCGTTTGAGTAAAAAACCAGGGTATAATTTTGGGTAGCGATAAAGCCAATCAGTCATTATGATAGGTTAATTATGAATTTGAATACTTAGTAAGTATACGATAAAAGTCGTTATGAAGAGGATTACATTTCTAGGAAAATTCTGATATTTTTGCTTAGGGCCAAGTCACTAATAAAATGCTCATTAAAAAAAAATGTTATAAATATCGAAATTGTATCACCAAGGGCTACTACTGAGTAGTATTTACGCTCAATAGAGCTATTACTGATCATAGTTGAAGAACATTCTTTAGCACGTACCTTAGAAGAGATTACAGGAATTACGCTACTAGCAGTGCGAGAACTGACAAGTTCTGATGGGGCTACTTTTGTGTTATCAGACAATGGCTTTTCCTATTACTATTGATGAGAATGCTATTGATCCCCTCTAGAAGGGTCAGCGATTTCGCATAAATACCTGCATTTCTAGTTGGGTAATGCAGAACAGTCAGTCGGCAATTATTGAATATATATCTAGTGATCAAAGGATTTCCTGGGCTGTTGATAAATATAAATTTATCAAAAGTATGGCGATGGTGTCCATCTGTTCTAAAGAAAGAATAGTTCTAAAGAAAGAATAGCTGTTGGTGCTATTGGTACTTATTAGGGACATCCACATAAAACTACAACGGAAGAGGTCAAGCTACTGCAATTACTAGCATATAGTAAAGCGTTGGCGATGGAGAATACAGAGATATATTCTTAACTAGAGCGACAATTGCGTGATCGCACAACTGCCTTAGAACCAGCCAATACCCTTCTGCAAAAAGAAATACAAGAACGCAAAGCCATTGAAGCAGAAATTCGCCGTCTCTCCCTTACAGACGAACTCACTGGACTGCATAACCGAGGTGGTTTTTACCTATTGGCTGAACAACAGCTAAGATTAGCCAAGCGATCGCAAATTTACACTAGTCTCATGTTCATTGAACTCAACGAATTTGAACAAATCAATCAAACCTGGGGTAATGAACTCAGCTAAGATGCTATTTATTGTTGCCATAGCTCAATTGCTCAAACGCTGTTTTCGCAGTTCTGATACATTAGGACGAATCGGGGAAGATGAGTTTGCAATGCTAATCCAAGGATAGGATCTTAGTTGCAAATTCATACAAAACCGAGTAAAAACCAATAGACCTATTGCAGAATTAATTTTATGTTATAATGGCCGGTTGTCTTTGTTTTAGCTAAAAGTTAGAGTTACACGGTTATGTTTGAATTAGCGTTCATAAAGAACACCAAAAATACATAAAATCTAAAACTCTCTATCATACCAAAGAAACAATTTTGCAAGAGGTCTAATATCTACCAATTCAATCAAACTCAACAGTTACCAATTCCCCTATCTGTGAGTATTGGGATTGAATCCTATGATACCAATCATACTATTTCACTAGATAACCTGATTACATTAGCTAATATTCATATATATCAAAACAACGAAACAGGGAACAGGCAATACAGCATTGGGCATTAGGAAGAGGAAAGATACTGCAGATTGCATATCAATAAGGTACAGAATCTAAATTAAAACCTAGACAACAAGAGAGTTTGACTCCTGACTTCTGCTGTATGCGCTAGAAGTTTTGTTAGATATCTCAATTGGACCCATAATTTCCGGTTGCTAGAAGCCCCCGAATTTATCTGTGAAGTCAACCCAGAATCCCAAATCCGATGACTTTTCTTGAATTTTAAATTCCCTGAAGGGTTGGACCTTTTTTGTAGTCAAATTTCCTGCATTTCCTGAAGAGTTGCATATAATAGATATTACATACCTCGCACATAAAAAATCTGGGAGAATTTGAAAATGCAAGGAAAAACATCCTATGCAGCAAGTATCATCAGTAACGGAGTTAGAATATCCTTTTCTATTTACTCTCAGAAAAGTAAATTCGATTAATACTGAAGGTTTCCAGCCACTTTTTCAGAATTTACCCATTGATCCTTACATCAAGGGTAAATATCGTTCACGAAGATTATCAAGGGTGATGGTTTCGGAAAATAAATTGATCAGACTCCCACACCGAAATTTATTCCAAAGCCAAGCATATAACCCCTTACTGGGTGATATTAAAAGAGAGTTTGCAGAATTAGAAGATACACTCGTAGAACTGGATATTTTTAGGAACTTAGTTTTAGCTTTTAGTGATTCTTGCAAACTGCATCCAGAAGCAGAAATTGGTATTCATCAAATCAGAACGACCTGTTCACCTGGCCATTTAGGAAATCCCGCACCAGAAGGTATCCATCAAGATGGAACAGATTTTATTGGTATACTTTCTGTAAGTAGGGATAATGTTCAAGGTGGAGAAACACATTTATATACTGCCAAGAAAGAAAAGCCTGTTTTTAACAAAATTCTCCAACCAGGAGAACTAGTTCTAGTCAATGACCATGATTTCTTTCACTTTACAACTCCTATTAAACCCGAGAATCCAGCACCGGGAACTAGGGATGTTTTTGTGCTGACTTCTCCTAGTTTAATAACAGAATAGTGATACCAGTTCGTAATTCATAATTACAAAGTTCTTACAGCATCTGGGTTTGTAGGTTTGAATCTGTTGCCGAATTTTAGAGAATTTGTATGATTTGAGCAGTTAACAAAAAGACCCCTAACTTCCTATAAGAAGTTAGGGATATAATTAAGAAGTTAGGGATATAATAATTTCATTAGCTTTGGCTATATTCTATTTCGAGTTGTGGGAGTGCTTTTTTTGTGAATTCCAGCCGTTTTATTCCTTTCTGGATAGCGAAAACAGCACTGAAGATGCCCAAACTCAAAGTCGGTGAAAACTCAAAAGGTATAGGGTTAGCAGTGACAATACCACCGACATAAAAGACAGTCTCGTCAGTGTCACTAAAACTGATTCTATCGTTACTGTTGCTAGTTAGAAAAAAGCCATTATCACCATCACCAATGGTGAATCCATCAGCATCACTGAAATTTCCAGTTTGCAACACTACATTATTCACGAAATCGTAGTTGAAGTTTAAGGTTGGATTAAAACTTTGCAGCTGATTTAAATCATAGGTTGCCAAGGTTGCCAGGGAATTGCTCACAAGATCCCTGAAGGTAATATTAAAAACAGTGAACTCATTAAAGTTATTTGAGTTATTAGCGTGAGCAATTCCATCATTATCCAAGTCATTAAAATTAAAATCACCTGTAGCTGAATAACCATTTTCTCCAGTCCAATTAAACTGATAGGTTAGGGCTTGGGCTGACAATGTCCCTTGAAGACAACTGAGAAAAGGAATTGTGCCGATTGCAAATTTAACAAGTTGACGCATAGTAGGGATTACTGGGGAATGGGGAATAATGAAGTGAATGTTAGCTAGTGATCTCTTATCTAGTTAATTTAGATATTCACAAAAAGGGTTTTTTAAAGTATTGCCCATAGTATAAAGGTTTGAGGAACTCAGGTTCCTTTTAGGCGAAACATTTATGTATGAATTCATTTTGGTAGCCCAGTTGTACCAAAATTTTTCTAGGCTCTTATTTCGGCAGAAATATTTTTCTAATGATCAATGTTTCTTTTAATTACGCTTTGTTATAAGTGTTTTTTTATTGAAAATAAAATGTCAATAGCAGTAGACAAACAACTTAGAACATAGACACAAGTTTGTTAAAAAGTCAATTTTCAGAAATTTATGGATTTTTTCTCCTTCTAAGTCATCAAAGTTATCATAATTTGTAGATACAATAGCTGTTTATTTACTTAAAGTTTTGGGTAAAATGTAAAGGAATTGCAAAGAAGGTGTTGCAGCAGAAACAGCTTGCAAATCTTTTGAGTCTGCCAGGATATCCACTCCACAAAGTTGTATACAGGAGATTACAAATCAATAAGGTACAGAATCTAAATTGAAACCTAGACAGTAAGAGAGTTTTACTCCTGACTCCTGACTCCTGACTCCTGACTCCTGCTGTAATTTATTTTTGGGCTGTCTCTATGACTTCAGAATTTTACAATCGTGGATTAGAAAAGGCTAAACAAAAAGACTATGCTGGTGCTATTGAGGAATTTAATCAAGCTATACGGCTAGATCCTTACTTTAGCGCAGCTTACATGGAACGAGGTTTGACTTATTACAACTCAGATGCAATTCTACAAGGTGTTTTTGATTATACTGAAGCTATCAAGCTGGATGGAAAAAATGCAAAAGCTTATTATTTTCGGGCTTTAGCAAAATTAACTTTAAAAAATCTGCCTGGTGCTTTAGAAGATGTAGAGAAAGCGATTCAGCTTAAATTTAATAATGCTGCTGTTTATGATTTACGGGGAATAGTGCAGCGCAAACAAGGAAAGATTCAGGATGCGATCACTAATTTTAAAAAAGCTGCTGAGTTATATATAGTACAAAAAGATAAAGAAAATGCTCGTTTTTGTTTGGACAAGATTCAACAACTAAAACCCAAATCACAACCTACACCAAATATAGCTAATTCCAAACCTGCACCAATTATATCTACTCAAGATTACTTCACACAATTATTAGCCAAGGCAGAACAGGGAGACATAAAAGAAGTGATCGCTGATTTAAACTGGATATTAAAAGCTGATTCTCAAGATGCCCATGCTTATTGCTGCCGTGGAGTTGTCTATTACAAAATGGGTAATTATCGAGATGCGATCGCAGATTTTAATCAAGCAATACAATTAAATTTTCAAGATGTCATTGTTTATTGTAATCGAGGAAAAGCTCGTTCTCAACTAAGAGATTATCAAGGGGCTTTAGCTGATATTAATCACGCCATGAAAATGCAGCCTCAAGATAATTTAGTCTATATTACCAGAGGTAATATCTATCATTTTATGGGCAATTATTTAGCAGCCATTCAAGATTATTCCCAAGCCATAAAAATCAGTTCTACTCATCCCTTAGCTTACTATAATCGCGGCTTGTCATATACTTGTTTAGAAGAAATGTCAAATGCTGTAGCTGATTATCAAAAAGCAGCTAGTATCTATTGTGAACAAGAAGATTGGGAAAATTATCAACAAGTATTAAATAGCCTACAAAAAATCCAATCATCTCTACTAGAAACCAACAAAGCCACCTATAACCTATTACGTCAACGACTGTTACGCATGGTGGGAGGACATTGGGAAATAGCTCAAAGATTAATTCAACAAAAGAAAGAATTTTATCCGGGAATGTTGGACGAGTGGTATTTACAAAAAGTTATTGATGATTTGGAAAGAGATCGTCGATAGTAGAAATACTCATCACCGTGAAAATCGCCAAATTTTAATCTTATTATTCTCTTCACCACTCACCAACATTTTACCATCAGCACTAAAAGCCAGAGATGTAACTGTATTGGTATTTTTTGTAAAAGGTGCAAGTTCCTCACCTGTAGCCACATCCCATAATTTAATATTACTCTTAATAGAGTAATCACATTCCATACAATTGCGATTGCCACTCACCAGAGTTTTACCATTGGGGCTAAAAGCTAAAGATGTAACATTATTATCTTGTCCTGGTAAAGTGCGAATTTCCTTACCTGTACCAATATTCCATAATTTAATTTTGCGATCACGACTAGCACTAGCAAGAATTTTACCATCGGGACTAAAAGCTAAAGATGTGACAGTTTGCGAATTTGGAGTTAATGTATGAATTGGTTTTTCTTGAGTAAGATTCCAGAGTTTAATAGTCTTATCAAAACTACCACTTGCCAGAGTGAAATTATTCGGACTAATAGCCACAGAACGAACCCAGTAAGAATGACCTTTTAAGGTGCGAATTAGTTTTCCAGTTCCTAAATCCCACACTTTAATTGTTCTGTCATCACTAGCACTCACCAGAGTTTTTCCATCTTTACTAATAGCCAAAGCATGAACTACATCTGTATGAATATTTAGGGTATGAATTACTTTTTTTGTGCTTAAGTTCCAAATTTTAATTGTATAATCATCACTACCACTAACTAGGATTTTTCCATCTGGACTAATAGCCACTACATTTACTTTTTGTCTATGTCCATTCAGGACTGAAATTTGTTGACCTGTATTCATATTCCATAATTTAATCAGATTTTTACCACTACTAGCAATAGTTTTATTATCTGAACTAATAGCAATAGATGAAACTAAGTCATTTTTTATTGAAATAGTCTTCAGCAAAGCAATTTTTTCTAGATATTCCTGTGGTGGCTGATAGAGAACTACTTCACTATTAGGTTTACTATGTTGCAGTGGATGTAAACTGGAAAAAATCACCATTTGTAGCTGATCAAAGTTTCTATAACCAAATTCTCCTAAACCTAAAAATACAATTGTCCCTACTATTAAAAGTAAATTTCTGATCAGAAAATATTTTTGAGGATAAAAATCTGCTTTCTTTCCTGATGTCGTTAGGAATGAATTACTAGCTGGTGCTAGTAGATGTGTGTAATGTTTACTTAAATCTCGTATTACTTCATCAGCCGATTGGTAGCGATGCTGAATATCTATTCGTAACAGCTTATCAATTATTTGTGCTAATTCATGACTCAGAGGACAGCGCAAATAATCTTGCCAATTTTTTACCCAACTATACCCATGTTCCATCCATAATTGGAAAGGAGAAATTCCCGTCAACAAATGAAAGCAAGTAGCCCCTAAACCAAATAAATCACTAGCAGGGTAGGCTTTACCATCTCTGATTTGTTCAATTGCAGAATAACCATGAGAACCAATAGAAGTACCATTTTTTTTCTGGAATTTCGCTGTTAATTGCTTGGATGATCCAAAATCTATTAAAGTTAATCTACCATCCATTTCCCGACGGATGATATTTTCTGGTTTGATATCTCGATGAATAACTCCTCGACTATGAATAAATTTGAGAATAGGTAATAAGTCCAGCAAAATGGATTGAAGATCCCAATCTCGATAGGTCTTCCGTAACTGCAATTCTTTTAATAAATTATTTCCATCAATAAATTGTTGTACCAAATACAAGCAGTTATCTTGCTCAAAGTAAGCTAATAGAGTGGGAATGTGTGGATGTTCCCCTAGTTCTTGAAGCAGCTTTGCTTCTTCACTAAATAACTGCATTGCTTTTTTTTGTGACCAAGTTCCTTGAAATTTTGGTGCTAACTGTTTAATGACACAACATTCATTTAATTTATCTGTATCTTCCGATAAATAGGTTCTGCCAAATCCTCCTTCATCTGAAAGTACCCGGATCACACGGAAACGATTTCTTAAAAGTGTTATGAGGGGAGTATTACAACTTTGACAGAACTCTTTTCCGTCTGGATTTTGAGGATTTTGGCAATCTGGATTTAAGCAACATATCATGATCTGAGAGTAGTGACTGCATGATAAATAATGCTAAGTTCGTTCCACATTTTCCCGTAGTTCTATAGACTCTTGTATACTTGGATAGTAGTAAATCAACCTGGTGGGGAGTGGGGAATTACTTATTATATTCAACCTTCAAAAATCGCACTTTGTTTTCCTAAAAATAGGAACATCACAAGAGTCTTATGATTAATCTTTTTCTGATTATATAACAACCCAAATTAAAAAACTGGTCAAATTGCCAGGACAAAGTGAGAAACATGTGTTAGCGATTTATCAGCAAACAATATTCATCAATACAATATATTAATTTTGAAAGAAAATCTGTAAGCATTCAGCTAATGCCTAACGGCACGCTACTCGAACAGCCGTCAGCAATAAGCTTTTTCAGGCTAACGCCAGAAATACCTATTTGATAATTAATTAATTCCTCAAACATTCTGACTCCTGAATTCTTACAAAAATATCAACTTGGTTTTGTGATGAAAATTACTCAAATTATGTAATCAGTCCTTTCTCTACTGGCAACTGACAACTATTAATATGTTTGAAAAGCTTTAAACCATTTATTCAAAACTGTATTAATAGTTTGTTTAACTTGATGTTTCCGGTTCCATTTTTGGAATGCATGTTCATATTCTTCACCTTTGCTTTGAAAGGTATTCCGGATATCAATTACAATTGCTAATCCACAGAAGAGCAAAATGTATAGTGACCAAGTAAGACCAGTTCCACCAAGTAAGTTTATAAGTATCAAAAAACCATTAATAATTCCATAATTACCCAGGCGTTTTTTAAATTTTCCTTGGCGGTAAAGGTCAAAAGCTTTTCGTTGCTGAACGTCACTTTTTTGTAATATCCAATCACATTCGGCTTGTTTGACAGCTTCTGATGATATTTGCAACTCAGCAGCAATTTCGATGATTTGCTGATATGAAAATTCGTGATCACCATCATCAGTTTGACGTGTGATCGCAAGTTGCAGTATTTGCTGCACCTCTTCTTGGCTGTAAGAACGCAGGCTGTTAGATTCAAAAGCCATCATAATCCTTTCTCTGATAAAAAGATAGCTATGCCACAGGAAATTCTGCAGTACTTCTACACTAGCAAATCTATATCGGGTAATTCGTGATTTGTAATTCGTAATTTTCTCTCCTCACATCTTGTACCAACAAAAATTGATGTAATTAAATTACACAGTATTTTACCAAAACCCTTGATTTACCGATAAAAACCAATGAAAATAAGGTGGCCTTATCACCCATATTTTTAGGTTGCCTGGGTTTGTACACAGAGGTGCAAGATATGAGTCTCCCACACCATAGACCCTATTCCGAATATTTACCGAAAAGCTAAAGACTCTCAAAAAATCTGCCAATGACTGGAATTCGCCAGCGCATAATAGCCAAATAACTAGTAGCAAATGGGAGAAACTCCAATGACGGAAGATAATGGTTCAGTACGTACCCTATCTGTGGATATCGGTGGTAGTGGTGTGAAGGCGATGGTTTTGGATATCATCGGAAAACCGTTAACAGAGAGGGGAAGGTTAGAAACACCCCATCCAGCAACACCTGAAGTAGTTATTGGTACCATTGCTGTGTTAGCTGCGTCTCAAGGCGAGTATCATCGGGTTTCCGTAGGTTTTCCTGGTGTGGTGCGGTGTGGAGTTATAGAAACAGCAGTGAATTTAGATGCTAGTTGGCTGAATTTTGATTTAGGAAGAGCGTTATCTGAACAGTTAAATAAACCTGTAAAAGTAATTAATGATGCAGATATGCAAGGATTAGGGGCAATAAAAGGTAAAGGCGTAGAATTGGTAATTACTCTGGGTACTGGTTTTGGTTCGGCTTTATTTGTAGATGGAAAGTTGGTTCCCAATATGGAAATGGGACATCATCCGTTCCGTAAAGGGGAAACCTATGAAGAACAACTAGGACGTGCTGCGTTAGAAAAAATTGGGGATAAAAAATGGAATAAGCGGTTACAAAAAGCGATCATATCTTTGCAACGTCTATTTAACTATGATTGTCTTTACATCGGTGGTGGTGAAGCTGTGCGCGTCAATATGAATTTACCCTTGAACGTGAAGCTAATTCCTAATATCACCGGCTTATTAGGTGGAATTGCTTTGTGGAAGGAGTGAGAGTGTCAGGGTTTAAGGGTTTAAGGGTCTAGGGGTATAAGGGTATAAGGGTATAAGGGTATAAGGGTATAAGGGTATAAGGGTATAAGGGT
>CAKZGI010000274.1 GCA_936914905.1 uncultured Trichormus sp.
TTTCAGCTTGGGCTAACAAGTCTTGAAACTGATGGTTAGTTATTCCCAGTATTTTCTTTGTACGGTGTGGATATTATTGAATATAATTAAGTGGATTTTTCCTTTTAGTAGACGGTCAAAATTCCCTTCTAGCATTTTTTTGACACCAAGTTAATTTTCCGGACAGGTCTATTATAAAAGATAGGCTGAAAACCCTTGGGTCTGAAACTGACCGAAAGTAGGGTGTAGGGAATACACCCAAATAAAACATTGATCCTTTGCTTTTTCAAGTCAGATGTGCTGTATCGGAGACAAACCGAGTTAATATACCTAAAGTTCGCTTAAATTTTTTATAGACTTGTTACACGAACTCATCCCATGAACCTTAGTGCTACTTCCTTATCGCTCCTAGCAGTCCTTGGTCTGCTATCACCTGTACAGGCTCAGGTAACACAGTTACCTGTAACTAATAACCAAGCACAACCTATAGATGGTAACGACCCGAACACTCTCCGTCCTACTAGCCAAAATAACAGCTTTTTGAGCATGCAAGGGGGTGATCGCTTGATGAAAGATGCAGAACAAGCAGTTTCTGGTCAAAACTACACCTTAGCTGCTAAAAAACTCCAAGAAGCACGCCAAGTTTATAATCAGCTATCTAATTTTTACCAAGATTTAAATGCCAGTTTTTCCGGCATTGATATCAGAGTATCCGATTCTCAACGGAAAAAAGCCCTAGATACTGCCCAAAAGCGAGACGAAGCCACCTATCAGTTAGCATTGGTACATCGAGCCTTAAATCAGCCAGAACTAGCTATACCGTTATTGATTCAAATTATTAAGAGTCAAGACCCCACACGGGAATTAGGCAGGAAAGCCTATCAACAACTCCTTGAATTAGGTTTTGTAGATACAGCCTATCCGCGACAAGGGGGAAAATAGGGGACTGGGTACTGGGGACTCGGGGAGAAAATTAGTTCTTGCTCCTGACTCCAGCCTTCTATCCTAACTAGCAACTTGCGTTAATAATAGAGAAGTAAGTTTTTTCAGGAATTGTGATGATTACTCCGCAGCAAGTTGAGGAAATGATCAAGGCGGAACTGCCAGACGCACAAGTTCAGGTGCAAGACTTGACTGGAGGCGGTGATCACTATCAGGTAACAGTAGTTTCATCGCAGTTTGCAGGCAAGGGACTGGTAAAACAACACCAGTTAGTATATGTTGCGTTGCAACAAGCTATGTCTACTGAAGCGATTCATGCCTTAGCTCTCAAAACTTCCACTCCCGAAGCTTGACAAGTAACAAAATAATTTTAGATTTTAAATTTTAGATTTTGGATTGAGAATAAAATACCTCCAGTTCACAAATCAAAATCTAGAATTGCATTAACTATTAACTTCCCCATCTTAGCAATAAGGAACTAAAAAATCATGACCCCAGAAATCAAAGAGAAAATTGATGACTTGGTACAACAAAACAAGATTATGGTTTTCATGAAGGGAAACAAGTTGATGCCTCAATGTGGTTTCTCTAACAATGTTGTCCAAATTCTCAATACATTGGGAGTTCCTTTTGAGACATTCGATGTTCTCTCTGACTCTGAAATTCGTCAAGGAATCAAAGAATATTCCCACTGGCCAACAATTCCCCAAGTTTACATTGATGGTGAATTTGTTGGCGGTTCTGATATTTTGATTGAAATGTATCAAAAAGGTGAATTGCAGCAAAAAGTGGAAGTAGCACTAGCTTCCTAAGATATTAAATTTTTTCTGTTTCGATTGTCCTTGAAAATTAGGCATATCCTATTTTCACGGGCTTTTTTTATTGTTAATGGAGTATGATAATATCCAGTTCTTTTTTTTCTAGCTGCCATAAACTAACGGCAAGGATTGTAGATATTAACAACAAAGCAGCAACAAAACGAAAGGTAATTTGTGTACCGAAAACTAAGGATTCAATAGGTGCATTAGTAACATCAACATTAATGGTCAAATTAGCATTTGTCACAGTCACAAAAGAAAACACAGCCCCTACTAGTGGAACACCTGCTGTTTGTCCCAAAATTCTCGATAAAGACAACAAACCTGAAGCAATACCTAAGCTATGTTTTGGTGCAGCCCCCATAATGGCGCTATTATTGGGAGATTGAAACATTCCTACCCCTAAGCCATAGGGAATGATTCCTAGAATATAACTGACTACAGTTAACTGAGTATCAAAAGTGCTGACTACTAAGCACCCAATCGCCATTAATACCAGTCCAATTAAGCTAATAATACGTGACCCAAATCGGTCAGAAAGTATCCCTGCAATCGGTGCTGTCAATACAATAATAATTGGTGGTACTGCTAACAATAAACCTGCTTGTTCAGTGGGATACTGTTTAACCAATTTCAAGAAAAAAGGCAGCATAAATATAACTCCTGCCATGACGAAGTTTCCTAAAAACCTCAGCGATAAACCAAGGCTAAACTCTAGAGATTGAAAGATTCTCAAATCTAGCATTGGTTCTGCTAACCGTGCTTCTGCTACTAAAAAACAAGCAAAGCTGATGGCAGATACAATTAGTAAAGTCAGGGCTGTATTAGAACCAAACCCTTCACTTTGTAATAAGGTGATGCCAAGTGTAAAACAAGTCAAAGTTAGGGTAAGAATTAATGTACCAATGACATCAAAACTTGGTTTGGTGAAGTTAATTGCTGTAGGCGGTACAAGATAAGCAACAATTAAACAAGCAATAATGCCAATTGGTACATTAATTAAAAATATTAAAGGCCAGTTTCTTAAAGTAATTAGTAGTCCTCCTACAGTTGGTCCTAACATAATTCCTAGTCCAAAGACTCCGGCTCTAATACCTAAGCCAAGTCCTCTCTCCTTTGCTGGAAATACTTCTACAATCATTGCAGTTCCCAGTCCTGAAATAAATGCTGCTCCCAGTCCTTGAAGGGCGCGAAAGGCTATTAAAAAACCGACATTTGGTGCAAGTCCACACAAGAGGGAACTGAGGGTAAAAACTATGAGTCCCATAATGTAAAGCTGCTTTTTGCTCCACATATCTCCTAATTTTGCTGCACTCAGAACAAAAATTGCGATCGCTAATAGATAACTTAAAACTACCCATTGAATAGTTGCAAAGTTAGTGTGCAGTGATTCCACCATAATAGGCAGAGCTAAATTAACTATATAAACATCTAGTGCAAAAATGAATACACCTATACTTATACCTAGTATTGACCACCATTTGCCAGATGCTTTTTTTTCTTCTCCTGTATTTTCAGACTGCTCTTCTTGGCTTTTTGCTATTACTATCATGTCTGCTAGTTAACTAATATGCTGATCTATTCTTAAATTTTGTTATTTTAGAGGATGTCTGAGAAGTATCAGGTTTTATCTATATCTACCTTTACCCCTTAATAAAGAGGGTAATAAATTCATCAAAGTCCCACTGGTTAAGAGGATTTAGGGGAATCTACAAGTATTAAGTTCCACACGAAAAAGTCTAAGAATTCAGGAGTCAAGTCTCAGGAGTCATAAAGTTTGAGAAATTGGCCAACTATCAAATAGGTATTTTTGGTATTAGCCGGAAAAAGCTGACTGCTGATGGATGTTCGCGTAGCGTGCCGTTAGGCATTAGCTGAATGCTTACGACAAAGTTTTCAGACATCCTCTTAGATTTCAGTCTTCCAACCGAAATATTAAATTTTTTTCATTAACCTGAAATCATCTTAGTCATAAGTTTCTTAATAGTGCAACGTTCTATGATTTCTGGCAGTTCTTTTTCAATGTCGATTGGTGTTCCTCTTTTAGAAATTTCTTTAATCTCTTTGAGAATTTTAGTTATTAAATCTTTGTTTCTAGCCAGATCTTCCCTACCAATCTGTTTAATAGCTAGTTCTACAGCAGCGCATCCTGACTGCATACCTAAAGCTGTGCTACTTTTTATCCCTAGAATTTCTGGATTTAAACTTTGATAGAGCCTCTCATCTTTTACTACAGCTCTAACGTGAACACCTGCATAGTGGGTAAAGGCATTTTTACCTGTTACAGCTTGATGCGGAGGAATCAAGATATGAGACTGTTCACTGACAAAATCGTATAAATCTTTTAAATAGCTAAGTTGCCAAAAATTTCCTTCCTTATCCATATCTATTAAATTTATTAATAATTCAGCTAAATCAATAATTCCTGCTCTTTCACCTAATCCCACCACAGCAACATCAATAATATCCGCACCTGCTCTATAGGCATCTAGCGCATTTGCTAAAGCCAACCCTTTATCATTATGACAATGCACCTCTATTTGTGGATATAACCCTTATTTTCCTAGTTCTTCTTTCACAGTCTTTACGTAATAATAAATACTCCGCTGGGGATGAAAAGGATTTGTATATCCAGTGGTATCAGCAATACTAATAATATTAGCTCCTGCCTTTACTGCTGCCTTTGCTGCTGCAATTACATTTTCTATAGGTGAGCGCACAGTATCTTCTGGTGTATAGCGAATTAATAAATCATTTTTTTGCTTTCTAGCATAAGATATGACTTCGACAATTTTATCTATAGCTTGCTCTAAACAGATGTTATAGTCACGATACAATCTTTAGAGGGAAACACTAAAAAATATCCCTAAAAAATCTACGTCACAATCTAGAGCTTTCTTTACACTATCTATTTTACAAAGGGAATGAGTGCCAATTTTAGCTTTAAGTCCCGCATTGGCAATTTGGTTTATAGCTGCAATTTCGCTGTCTAGAGCGGGATTAGCAACTTCAATAATATCAATTCCTATGCGATCTAAAAACTGGGCAATTACTAACTTAGTTTTGGGAGAAAAATAAACACCTGGAGTTTGTTCACCTTCTCTTAAGGTAGAATCAAGAATTTGAATCATATCTACTATAAATTGATAAAATCCAGCACCACAATTTTACTAATACTTATATTAAGTTTACCCAAATCTTATATCTCCAAATGGAAATGATGGTTAAGACAGGATTAATTAATCACTTCTCTATAGAGATAAGTTTCTGCTTACTTGATTGATCACGTCAACATAGGATTACCAAATAGTTATATATGTTGTTTTCTTTTGCTGCAATATCAGTTTGAGTTACCATAGCTTGCATGGTATAGCCATCTCCGCATATCTACTTAGCCAAAAATCCCCCCAGTTGCATAACACTGAGGGGATGCTCTTTTTCAAAACAGTATTTCCAAAATTTCATACCGTCGGATACAGTTGACCAATACAAAAAGTGTGCTATGATCATCTGCGGCGATACAAGTTAGTAACCAACAGCCCAGTGAAATGTCTTTAGTAGTAGCCGTGCTGTCGTTCTGGTTCTGGTTGTATCATGGCAAAGTTTGATCCGTCGTACAAGTAGCGGCTTGTTTCCTCTTCTAAACGATGAATCAGATAAGGCTCAATGGCGTTACTTTGTCGCAGTGCGGCTAGATACCCATCCAAATACATCCGCATATCATCCATACGATAACCGCGATTCCATAACTCGACGAAGGCGTCAGTAAGTCTTTGGTAATAACGGATGGTTTGTGTGTCTTGGAGCATAACTGCTGTGTTAATCTCTTTGGAATGAGAATTGTAAATGATTCACGCTTGAAAGTGAAGTAGAACTTCCTTCTTAAGTATTAACCCAAAGTTAAGATTTTGACGTTGGGTCTGACCCCTCAGCAGCTAAAAACCTATAAAAACCTAATTAGATCCTATTCTAGAAACCTCAAAATCTGATAATTTGGCAAAATGTTTTTATGATTTTGCCTCCCAAAATCTATTTTTGCGGTTTTCAATTAGCTCTTTTTGCCTGTTACCTATATTTGACTATAGACTTAGCGAAGTTTTATTATACCTCTTTAGGAAGATGTAAAACCAGCAAACAAAAAATTGCTGGTCTCACTCCAAAAAAATCACTAATTTAGAAATCAGCAAAGCCAAAATTAAATTTATTGCAAGGTTTTATATGGTCAATTGTAAAGATCATAGCAGTTGAAGTAACAAAGACTACAAAACCTTGAGCTTTAGATTGTTAATTTGAAAGTCATCGACGCTAAGGGGTCTTGCCACTGTGGGATCGGTTTGTATTGAAATCGTTGAGGGGAATCCCCATCTGAGGTCGTTGCTGGGTTGGCACTTGCAACAACTGGAATACCGAGTACATCAAGCCGCCAGTATATATCAAGCAAGGGAAGTGTTTTTAAGCCATCAACCAACTTTAGTCATTCTAGATGCGGATTTGTCAGATGGTGACGGTATTGAGTTTTGTCGTTGGTTGCATCGTCAGCAACAGCCTTTGATTCTCATGCTATCTGCTCGAAACAATGAAGCGGATGTGGTCGCTGGTTTAAAAGCTGGGTCAGATGACTATTTAAGCAAACCTTTTGGGATGCAAGAATTCCTGGCTAGGGTAGAGGCGTTAGCTCGTCGCAAGCGGACACCCACTGCACCAGCTTACTTAGATTATGGCGCTTTACAAATTGACTTAGTACAGCGCCGTGTCCGTTTTCAAGGGGAGTTTATTGATTTAACACCTCAAGAATTCAGTTTGCTGTATGTTTTGGCGCAAGCTGGGGGAGTACCTTTGAGTAGATCGGAATTACTGCGTCGTGCTTGGCCTGACGCTATTGATAATCCGCGTACTATTGATACTCATGTTTTGTCACTGCGGAAAAAAGTGGAACTTGATCCGCGTCAACCCAGTTTAATCCAAACTATCCGCAATGTGGGATATAGATTTAATATGGAAATTTTGAACGCTAATGTTCCACAATCACAAACAAAGTTAGCAAAAGAGAGATTCAGTAATTCACGTTCTACTCTTGCTACTCAAAGTTCTTAATGGAGACTGGGGACTGGGGACTGGGGAATGGGAAAAGGTTTTTACCAATGACCAATAACCAGTGACCACTTTAAATCCATTCCTCAGATGCTTGATATTATGCTTGCATCAAGGTGGTTTTTAAGTCTTCCCAGTTGATCTCAGAACTGTATTGATTTGCTAATATTTGACCTTGTTGGAGGTGTAATAACCGATTACAAAATTGTTGGCCTAGGTCAAGTTGGTGATTTACCATCAAAATCGTGGTTTTATGAATTTGAGTCAGTTGCTTGAGGATGATGATCAAGCGGGAAGCTTTACCAGGGTCTAGGGCGAAAGTTGGCTCGTCTAGCAGTAGAATTTTTGGTTGCATGACTAAGGTACGTGCAATCGCTACTAATTGTCTCTGTCCTGCTGAAAGCTGTACTTCAGTGCATCCTAACCATTTTTCAGGAATTTGTAGTTGTTCTTGCCAATAACTCACTCGTTCCTGAATTTTATGCTTAGACCAGCCACGCAAAACTAAAGGATAAGCCAAGGCTTCTCGAACTGTCATCCCCAACAACTTAGATTCTTGTTGTACAAATGTCACCTCTTGACGTAGCTTAATAATAGAAATTTGGTGATACTCTTGATTTCCCAGATAAATTTTACCGCTGGTAGGTTCAGTTAAGCGGTTAATGAGGCGTAATAAGGAAGTTTTACCAGCACCAGCAAGACCGACAATTATAATGTGATCACCAGGAAAGACCTCAAAAGAAATATCCTGTAAAATCGGATATCCTGGGAGATTATTTTGAGCCTGAGTTTTCAGCTTCGTAGATAGATTAACTTGCTGTAGCCTGAGTATGGCTTGGTTTGTCAAATTATCCAAGTTTTTAGGGACTGGGGACTGGGGACTGAGGAAGATGAGAGTGATGGGGATATGGGGGTGATGGGGAGAAAATTCTTTCCCTATTCCTAATGACTAATGACTAATGGCTAATTGCTGTATTAATAGTCCAAGCATCTACCAATAGCAACAGGATGGTAAAGCCAAATAGAATTATATACATCCAAGGCTGTGCTAAAGGACGAAGATCTATAGTATCAATGCCTGTTTTTACTTGAACAATCTTTACCAACCGATTAAAACCAGCCACACGCATGGGTAGTAAATAAGCTTTTCCATCTTGGCTGAGGAAATAATACACCATACCTCCTTGTCCAGTGGTGCGGGGTTTTAAGCTTTTGACATGTGACCAAGGTAAAGACCAACCTTTACGAAAAAAGCGCGGAACCCAAACGGGGTAAGTAACTTGAATTCCCTGGTCATCTACCATTACTCTTTCCGTTAACACTACATATAATCCCACAAATCCGATGCTAATTGCTACCCACAATAATGCTGGTGGAGTGGGTGCGGATGTAAATGAGGCTAAAAAAGTTAAGGGGAATGTAAGTGCTAGGTATAGACTCAACAGGGTAATTCTAATCAAGGGAGATAGATGAAAAATAGAAACTGAGGCATCGGTTGAGTTGGCTGTCACGGCTAAATCAGAATTCAGGTCAAAAACTCTTCTGCTATTTATTTTAACCAAGACGAATAATTTCTTGATGGCACAAGCCCTTGGATTTTACAGTGGAATCAATCCAAAATAGGATGACTTCACTTTCCTGTTAGTTTTTGCCTGTCACCTTTTCATGGTAGGTACTTCTGCACCACACTCCAACCAGTTAGAGATACCCAAGCAAAACCTATAAATAAAACCGTATTCAAACTTATATGTAAAGGTCTAGCCCAAGTTTTTCCAAGGCTAATTTGAGTTGCACTGAAAGCGGACACCAAAACCAAGGCTACTACTATCAAGCCAGCGACTAGATGTGAAGAGTGACCTAAAGAACCAAAATGCCCTAAAGTGCCAACAATACCGATCACTAGAAGCAGCAGCACTGAACTAACCATAGTTATGCCTATGGTATAATGAAAGGTTTTTACTATACTATTGACCCTTGATAATACAACACCGATGGGAGAACGTCCTGTGTTTCTGACTTGCCATATCCAGAAACCTGTCATCAATAAAAAAGCATACGCTAAGATTGACAACCCCATAGACGAAGCGGCTATTTTCCACAACCATAAAAAAGAAGGTAGATGCATAAGAGTTATTGCGTTATTTTGATTGAAAATTAAGGAATTTTTAGGTTGTTACTAGTGGGCTTTCAAGCTTCCCACTTTTTTTAACCTTACAGACCTTAAATAATACCCAAAAAGCCAGAAATATTTTACCTATACGCTTCTAACTCTAACCCATTCCATAGCAATCACTTTCTGAACACCATAAAAAAGGCTGCTGAGTTCAGCAACCTGTAAATTCAGAAACATTATTTTTTTATCAACTAATGCTAATCCAGCAATTTTTGGAATTTTGCCATTTCAAACCTTCCGAGAGGTCACACTCCCAGGTTCAATAAAAACTCATACTGTGACTGGTAGGTTTTCATACTGGCTGTGATATTTTGTAAAGGTTTTGTGGTATCTTCAATTGTTGTATGAATTTCGGACACCATGACATTGGTGTTTGTAGCTTCTTTTCCTGGTCTTAAGTCTTGATCACCCTCATCACTACTGGGTTCGGGTTCTCTGAGTGCAAGGCGATCGCATGGAATTGTATCCGATAAAATGGCACTGGCCATCATTCCGGTATGAATCTCCATCTGAGCTTCTTTCGAGGCTTCAAAAACTAGCCTTTGTCCAGGAAACACGACCCTTTCAAAGTACCAGTTAGGAATATTGGAGATGCGAGCCACCTGTATTTTACTCGTGGCATTGACGTAGCAGCAGAGAATATTCCCCGATTGCTCCGGTGGTAGAGGATCTAATATTTGAGCCATAACTGCTGAGGAGCTTTTACGCCACAATTCTACATTACATAAGCAAAACTAACATCGCCTGATCCCCACTTGCTGTAACTCCGACTACCAACTAGTATTTTCTGCATTATTTCTATCTAAAGTTATGTTTTTTTATAAAAATTCCCTGACTAAAAGAATACATCCCCAACTTATTTGAGAAATCGACGAGCTAGATATTATATTATTTTGACTAATTATTCCTTATATTTGTTAGCTTAACAGATATAAAATCTGTTGCCAATCCCCCATACCTGTTAAACCTATACAAGCTTTTGTATATTTAATTTTTCAATTTGCATATTACCTATAACTAAGTAAGTGGGCGTTAAAAATTGTCGTTATGACAAGGTAAAAGGCAAAAGTGAAGGGATTTTCAGGCTAATTTACATTTTTTTACATACTTTTGTTTTTTCTCGTCGTTCTACTTAGTTCGTGGCGTATCTGCCTCAAAAATACGAACAACTTGGTTTTACGGATACGTTCTGCTACCTTTTTTCTTCTCTCAGTAATAATTATATGGGAGGATTCCAGAGTGAGGGACGCATCTTTATACACTCCTGATACTATGTTCTTTATTCTTACCCTCTGCAAGAACCCTACTTTTTGTCAATTACTTCTACTGGACTCACGTTCTAGTCCGATTACGGTAAAAATATACATGAGATTCGGCAAGTACTCTTTCATAAAGTTGTTCATCTTTTTGAAACTGAACCTCGCAAAAATATACTATCTCTGGGACATCATTTTCTGGTGGTAAAAACACACCATAAATTTCAAATTTAGGTTCTTTAACAGCTACCGAATCGAATATCTAATTATCCGCATTTCTTGGTGGTTGTGCTAATAATTGCAATAGCACAGATGGATATTGTTGGAATAGTTTATAAAAACTAGAATCTCTACGCATGAAACACCTGATCTATTCAAACTTTTAAGGATCTTCCGTATGTATTATGCTAAATCCAGTTCATGAAAACCATAAAACCTTTGCCATTTAACAAATACAGGCTTTATATTTCCACCTACACTATTATTACCCAAGTCCTGTTTTTTTAATAAAAACAAATTAACAAATTACAAATTACAAATTATGAATTTTCCCGCATGGAGGCGGTACAATCGGCAATAATTGCCGTAGTCAGATAGCGGTACAATCGGCAATTATTGCCGTAGTCAGATAACTGATCAAAAACTCTCCCGGTACAATTTATTTAGGACAAGGTGTAGTTCATTATAGCCCACCACCAGAAGCAATAGAAATATTACCCAAATTCCTTAATGACTCAACAAATAATCTTTATGAAGCCGTTACAGGAATTCCCAAATTATTAACAGTATTAACAGCAAATTTATCCAATTTTAACGGAATCGACATTAACGGAGATAATTGTATTGTTGTCATACCCGGTAGCAATATAGGCGTTTATGAACGCCATTTTAGCAATTACTTCTCCTGTTGACGAAATTATATTAAACATCCGCTACTATTTCAATCATGAAATGGCGATTACAATGGCGGGTCGTCATCGAGTATTAGTAGGAACAACCGAAAATTATCAATTAATTCCTTAATCTATAGCTGAAGCAATTACACCCAAAACCCATGCCATTGTCACAATTTCACCCAATAATCCCACAGGTGCAGTTTATTCGGAAACAGCATTAAAGCAAGTTAATGAAATTTGCCGAGAAAGAGGAATTTATCACATTAGCGATGAGGCTGATGAATATTTTACTTATGATGGCGTAAAGCACACTTCTCCTGGTGCATTTATAGGAAGTAGTAAATATACAATTTCGCTTCATAGCTTTCCTAAAGCTTATAGTTTTGCTAGTTCGCTTATTGGCTATATGGTAAGTCCTCAACATTTATTAAATGCAGTCAAAAAATTGCAAGATACGATTTTAATTTGTCCTCCTGTTATTTCCTAGTATGCTGTATTGGGAGCTTTACAAAAAAAACAGGATTATTTAAGAGATAATATAAAAACAATTGTCCAAACTAGGTAAATAGTTATTGATGCACTCAACCAACTCCAAGGTTCATGTACTATTACACCTGCAAATGGGGCATTTTACTTTTTCTTAAAAGCGGATACCCAAATAAATGATTTTGAATTAGTGAAAAGATTAATTCAAGAACATCAAGTCGCAGTCATACCTGGTAAAACCTTTCGAATGGAAGACGGTTGTTATTTGCGCGTTGCTGATGGTGCATTGCAACAAGATACAGCAAAAGCAGGAATAGAAAGATTAGTAAAAGGATTACAAATGATCTTATAATAACCACAGATGTAATCGGATACAAGCTGATGTTATCTGTAGTTTAATATTTCAAAAACCCAATTCCAACCATGCCAATTATTAACAAACTATTATAAATAACCAGCGAACTGGGACTAAATATTCATAATATTACCCCACAAATCCAGGAATTTATTGACTCAACAACAATTAAAAGTAATTAAAAGTGGTCAAGTCTTAGTATTTTCTCGGCATACCACAACAGCGTTAGCTATCATCGAAAATGAAGTGAGATTATTGGAGGATATGAAAGTATTTTCACAGAAATTAGCACCAGGAACAGATAAATATTTACACAACGACTTGCACTTAAGAGATTTTCCTGAAGATGAACCCATAAACGCCAATTCTAACCTCATGGCAATGATGTTAACGACCAGTGAAGTAATTCCCATTGTTGATAGGAAATCAGCATTAGGAACGTGGTAATCTATGTTATTTTTTGAATTAGATGGTCCGCGAAAAATAACAGTATTGTTACAAATTTCCGGTGACTGGTGACTGGTGACTGGGTAATAGTTTTTCCCAATTACCAATTACCAATTACCAATTACCAATTAACAATTAACAATTACCAATTAACAATTAACAATTACCCAAATCAAACTCTATAAATTCTGGTAAGCCTGGATAAATCATATTTTTGTCTAATGCTGACAAAACTTGATGATTAGCATTGGTAGAATTTAAGCAGCGACAAACCAATTGGGCAACATCAGCACGATGAATACTACCAACAATACGCGGATCTGCGGTTAAAATACCATTTCCTGTTGGTGGTTCTGACTTTAAACCACCAGGACGAATAATTGTATAATTAAGTCCGCTATTCATCAAATATTGTTCAGCTTGTTCTTTGAGAATTAAAACTGGTTTGAGTGCCTCTAATGCTTGAGGAGGTATAGCAACAACACTATCACCAGCACCAATGGAAGTTACAAGAATAAACTTTTGTACTCCTGCTTTAACTGCGGCACCAATTAAGTTTTTATTACCAATAAAATCCGGTTTGACATCGTTTGTAGGTAAACCACCAAGGGTACTGATCACAGCTTGGATAGGTTCATTCCCTAAAATTTCTCGTTCAACATCATCCACATTCAAAGCATCTCCTATCACTGTCAGAACACCAGTAGCTTCTAATCCCTTAGCAGCAACTTCAGTCCTTAAGATTGCTTTTACTTTCATATCTTGGGCTATTAAATATTTGGCAATTTCTTGACCAACACCGCGACTTGCACCAGCTACAAAAATGTAAGATGTATTTGACATAGATATTTTCTCAGATAGATGCTTTGGTTACATAAATAATTAATATATCTTAGTTTGCTCAATTAGAGAAATCAGATCACTAAAAAAATGCCTGTCTGGTAAATAATACACCTCATTGATTCCTATAACTGTTTCTCTAGAAACAGTAAATTGTCGCCTAACCTAGTTAGAATTTATCGATATCATCGCAATATATAGACACCAATAAAATCCCTTTTGTAAATGTCTGATTATTATGAATAAGTACCTTTAAGCATCACAAGAAATATAATTTTGTTTTTTATAAGACTGTAAAAACTACTTAAATTTTTTTTAACTAAAGGTTTTAAAACTGGCTAAACCCATTGGTATAAGTTATTGTAAATATGTAATAGTGTGCGACTATCATGCAGATTGATTGGATTAGTTTACTAAAAGCTCAACAAACTGACTTCCTCCAAAGAGTGAAAAGACCTAAGACTACTGATTTATCTCTCCTAGAAGGTCAAGTCAAAGGTTGCCACAGTGAAATTATGGCATTTTGGGGTGAACCATTGGCAAAAATTCTCGAATGTTCTCGTCAACAAGCGGAGATTTTGGCCAAGAACCCTCCACCGATACCACCTGAATATCCAGAACCTCCAGATTGGACAATTCCCTTTCCTAAATATTTTCAGAGTCAAGCAGAAGATTATCTGGTCCGTGAACAAATTGTAGATCGGGTAATTACAGAAAGATTGGGAAAACTGGTGAAAAAATATCATCATGACACCTTAGAAAATATGGTGTTAGATGATGAAGGAAATTTATGTAGTGAAAGTAAGTTTACTTATTCGTTGACTAATAACCCAAAAATTAGTATTCAAGTTCACGTGGCAGATGGAGAAAGTTTTAACGGTATTAAAAAAGACAAAATTCGGTGGTCAGTCACCCGAGAAGATGTAAAGAACTATCAAGTCTTAATTTTTCTATGTTTGTTTTATCCGGGGAATACTAAATTAGGCTACGAAAAACAAACTATTATCACTGGTTTTATACCCACAAATCAACTAGAATTTTCTGAACCTAAAATCAACTTAACTCCTAGTAGCTTGTTATATGCAGGAGGATTAACTTGGTATTTAGAATCACTAATTGGTAAAAAGTATAATATAACTTTAGTCGATGAAGTGATAATGGTAGAGACAATTCAAACCTTACCATCAGATCATCCCCAAAAGAGTATTATTGGTGATTGGGAATGCTGGCAAACATTAAAAGGACACACCAGAGGTATCAATTGTTTAGCTTATTCTGTGAAAACTCTAACAATTAAAGGTTCTGGTTGTAAACACAGTAAAACTGTGCCTATATTAGCTAGTGGTAGTCGTGGTGAGACAAAATTATGGGATTTAAGTAAAGGTGAATTAATTGAGACTTTATCAGAATATCCTTGGGTATTATCAGGATTAGTAGATGAAGTTAATTCCTTGGCTTTAAGTGCAGATGGACAAACATTAGTTAGTGTAGGTGCAGATTCGACAATTAAAATTTGGCATACTGGTGCATTAGATTTAATTGATATCCTGCACAAGCATAATGGTAGCGTGCGTTGTGTTGCTTTTACACCAGATGGAAAAAAGTTAGCAACTGGTGGAGATGACAGAAAAGTTTTGTTTTGGAATTTGCGCGATCGCCAAGTTGAAAATACCTTATGCTTAGATGATACAGTAGCCCATTCAATGGTAGTAAGCCCAGATGGAAAAATTTTGATTACAGGCAGTTATCGGAAAATCAAAGTTTGGCAATTAACATCTTATTACAATAAGAAAAACCAGCAAGAAATCAAACCAATACATACCTTAATAGGTCATTCTCATATTGTTAGTTCCCTAGCTATCAGTGCTAATAGTGAGTTTTTAATTAGTGGTAGTCAAGATAAAACAATTAGAGTTTGGAATTTAGTCACTGGGCAGTTAATTCACACTCTCAAAAGTCATAGAGATAGAGTTTATGCAGTTGTCCTCAGTCCTAATCAACAAATTATCGCTAGTGGCAGTGCTGATAAAACTATCAAATTATGGCATTTAGAAACCGGAGAACTATTAGCTACATTTACAGGCCATGCTAACATAGTGACAGCTTTAGTATTTACAGCATCTGGTGAAATGTTGGTCAGTGGAAGTTTGGATAAAACCATTAAAATTTGGCAACGGAGTTAGATATAGCAACCGTCAAGGAGGTCATGACATGGATTGATAATAAAACAATGATTTCTACCAGTTGCTCTGTTGCCAAATGCTTCAATATCTCTCTGTCTAGTTTTGGTGCCAGGTTCTTTTCCATAACTGCTTGCTACATTCTGCCTCACTTATCACACTTGTCAATACCCCACCACCTCAATCCTTACCAATTTTCTGCCTTTGATATAACAGCCTGTTTCGTAGCCTCTTTACCAAGAAAAGCTTGAGAATTCATAATATCGGCTACTTTTTTAACTTCATTCTCTGCTTCTGCCATAGCTGGGAATAACCATTTTTGACTATACGGTGAATTAGGATTACCAATTATCAGCGGATTCTCAAAAGCAGCCCATAATTTATTATTTTCTAACCACGAATATATTTCTCTTGAGAAATTATATATGCTTGGTACTATTGATATAGAGATTCTATCTATCTAAAAAATTATTATTATTATTAGGCTGAATTTCCTAGCCTATCTTATGTCCATGAAAACCGTGATCCTGCACTAGAAGGTATTACGAGTTTGGTAAAAGATATAGTACTGAATATGGAAGCCAATGGCGAGGAAATTCCAGAACCTATTGCTGAAAAAACCTACAGTGGTAAGTTTGAAGTTCGTATTACTCCAGAACTTCATCCTAGACTAGCGATAGAAGCAGCAGAAGAACAAGTTAGCTGGAATCACTATGTAAGTTATAAACTTGTATCTTAAAACTTCTTGATGCTGTAGAAATTTTACCACAGTCAGTAAATTTATAAGTTTATATACCAAATTGTAGAGACATTTCATGAAACGTCTCTACACTTTCATTTATTGACTGTAACAAACTCTAAACCAAAAGAGTTTGCAGCAAAGGTTTATCAGCATCTAAGTTACCAGTTCGCAACCATTCATCCATTTCATCTGGTGCTTTGGCTTGAGTTAACCTTTCTCGTAAATAACCACCTTCGAGAATTTCTTTTTGCAATAGTTCCTGCGCAATCTCTTCTAGTAAATCGCGGTTATTTTGCAGGATACTTAATGCAATGTGGTGAGCATTATCAACTATTTCCTTTACTTCCCGGTCAATTTCCTGCATCATTTGGGGACTAATTGAACGTCGGGGATTTCCATAACTTTCAATAAATTGCTGTTGGATTTTTTCAAAAGCAACAGGACCGAGTTTATCGCTCATGCCATAAATTGTAATTGCCCGTTCTGCTAAATCAGTGGCTTTTTGAATATCGTCAGAAGCACCAGTGGAGACTTTGCCAAACACGATTTCTTCTGAAGAACGTCCACCTAATAAAGTGGCAATGCGTCCGCGAATTTCATCTTCTACCATCAAAAAGCGGTCTTCTTCTGGCATTTGAATAGTATAACCCAATGCACCAACACCACGGGGAACAACAGAAATTTTTTCAACTTTACCCGCACCAGGCATTAATGCACCTATGATAGCGTGTCCTACTTCGTGATAAGCAACGGTTTTTTTCTCGATTTCATTTAACACACGAGAACGTTTTTCTAAACCTGCTATTAAACGTTCAATGGCTTCATTAAAATCTGCCATGAGTACCGCTTGACGATTATTTCTTGCTGCTAACAAAGCTGCTTCATTTACTAAGTTAGCTAAATCTGCACCAGCAAAACCAGGTGTGCGAGTAGCAATAATTCCTAAGTCAACATCTTCCGCAAGTTTTACATTTCTAGCATGGACTTCGAGAATTGCTTCTCGACCGATTTTATCAGGTCTATCCACGACAATTTGACGGTCAAAACGTCCGGGACGACGTAAAGCCGGATCGAGAACTTCGGGACGGTTGGTAGCAGCGATGATAATTACACCGGTGTTGGCATCAAAACCATCCATTTCTGTTAGTAATTGGTTCAGGGTTTGTTCTCGTTCATCGTTACCACCTACGAAACCACCTGCACCACCGCGAGATTTACCCAGTGCGTCTAATTCATCAATGAAGACGATACAGGGTGCTTGTTGTTTAGCTTGTTCAAATAAGTCGCGGACTCGTGCAGCACCAACACCAACGAATAATTCGATAAATTCAGAACCGGAAATACTGAAGAAGGGAACACCAGCTTCACCTGCGATCGCTTTTGCTAGTAAAGTTTTACCAGTTCCTGGAGGTCCAACTAACAATACACCTTTGGGAATTTTTGCCCCTAAATTGGTGTATTTAGTCGCATTTTTGAGAAAGTCAACGATTTCTTCTAATTCAGCTTTAGCTTCATCCACACCAGCTACATCCAGGAATTTTACCCCAGTGCTACCTTCAGAATAAATCCGTGCTTTGCTTTTACCTACTGTTAACGCAGCAGGTCCACCACCTTGATGATTCATTAAAAACGCCCAAATTCCAAAAAAAATTAACGGAGGTGCAACCCAACTCAATACAGTACCAATCCAAGCATTTTCGTTTCGTGGTGGTGCGCCAAATTCGACATTATTGTCGCGGAGAATTTTGGGTAAATCTAAGTCAATCGCTACAGGTGTGGTTCTAAATACCTGTTCAACAGTCTTACCTTCTGGTGTTTGGGTTTTGATAGCATATTCAATGCTATCGTTCCCCACAACCGCTTTATCTACTTTACCCGCTTCTACTTGAGCAATGAAATCACTATAAGGAACTTGTTGCAAACGTTGTCCAAAAAAACTCGGAACTATCAAGTTCAACAACAACAACAAACTCAGTAAAATTAAAAAACTACCACCAAACTGCCGAATCTTCGGAGTTTTCATCTGTTTATTATTATTAGTTTCTACAGGCATGATCATTTACCTCAATAAAATTTGGTAATTGGTAATGGGTAATTGGTGATTGGGTTATTTTCCTCATTACCCTATTCGCTTTTCCCTATCACCTCTTTTCAACTTAATAACAAAGCAAATAGCCCACACAAAGCAATACCATCAAACACACCAGCACCCCCTATACTTAATACCCCGGCACTCATCCCTTGAATATCTTTGAGATGTAATAAATCAGCACCAATGAGAGTACCGAGAACACCACCAGCAAAAGCCACAGGTGCAGCATGAGGTGAAGCTATTAGCATTGCCGACACAGTCGCAGTCAAAGGTGCAAGTAACGGATTCATCTGAATACCAATTCCTGGTACTACTCGCGCTGCAAAGTAGCTGACAATAGTGACAATGGCAGTAACTAGCACAATTGCCAACCCATTTCCATGCGAAAACTGGTATAATCCCAAAGCCACAGGTATTAATCCCCCACCAACATTCAGAGCTATTACGGTGAAATTCTGCACGTTACTTAATGGAATACCCCAAAATTCCCTTACCCACATTGCAGCAAATCCATCCGCTAATTGGACGGGAGTTTCTAGACGGTAGAGAGGAATATTGATAGTGCTGGTAATAATTACTAGCAACAACAATAAAAAGCCAATCCTAGGAGAAAAACCTAACTTTTCTACTGCAATTTCCACCACATCTACTGCGACAGCAAACCAAATAAGTGGCAGCAACAGTAACAAGGCCAGAAATAACAGTAATGAAACTGGTAGATAGATCATGGGGATGAGAAAATAGAAAAACAATGACTTTGGAACTTACACAAATCCAGCCCTGGAAAAATTCCCAAGTAAGTAGAAAATGCGCTTGTTCCCCCATTTTTAAGAAATTAATTCTGTGTATTTTTACAGGTGCAGATGTCGTCAAGTCAAGTTTTGTATGTGATATCCATTGTAGATACTAGACAGTAAAGTCTAAATTCGTGTACACCCCACCAAAAAAATGTGTAAAGCCGTACTTTGATGAAAAATCAACTATTTTTATTGATTAAACTACTTCTGCTCTCAACTCTAATCTCGGTTCTGATAAAGTATGTAGGTCCAATGTTTTTGATTCCACTAACGTCAACAAACGCCCTAATTCTAATTATGTTACCTACTATAATTATGATAACTGTCTTACTTTCTAGAATTCCAGCACAGAAACAAAATTAACAAAATATCTCTACTGGAAGACCTGAAAATCAGCTAACCTATCTGCATAACTAGAAAATTTCGTCTCACGAAGCTTTGGGAGTCAGTCAGTGAAACTTGGCCAATGGATCGGTTTAATCACCTTAGTTCTATCGTTATATATATTGTGGCAACTGCGAGAGGTGCTACTACTGATATTTGCTGCTGTTGTCTTAGCAACTACCTTAAATCGTTTAGCACGCAGTTTCCAAAGCTTGGGGATGAAACGTGGATTAGCTGTTTTTTTGTCAGTGAGTATCTTTTTCGCTGGTGTGATTGGCTTTTTCTGGTTGATTGTTCCACCATTTACCCAGCAATTTCAAGAATTGACCTTACGAGTTCCCCAAGGTTTTGAACGCATTAATACTTGGGTTGATGAACAAAGAAATCAAATTCCTGAGCAATTAGTACCATTTATACCGGATCTTAACGGCTTAATAGCAGAAGCACAACCTTTATTTAATCGGGTATTAGGAAACTCTTTTGCCTTTGTTTCTGGCTCTTTAGTAATAGTTCTAAATATTTTATTAGTGCTAGTTTTGACTGGGATGTTTTTAGCCAATCCTAATGCTTATCGGAAAGTATTTGTGCGGCTGTTTCCGTCATTTTATCGACGCAGGGTAGAGGGGATTCTAAGTCAGTGTGAAATTTCCTTAGAAAGATGGGTAACAGGGGCTTTTATTGCTGTCTGTGTGGTGGGTTTGATGAGCATGGTAGGCTTATCAATTTTGGGTGTTAAGGCAGCTTTAGCACTGGGAGTTTTGGCGGGATTTATGAATTTAATTCCCAACTTAGGACCGACAATGAGTGTAGTTCCAGCCATGGCGATCGCTCTATTAGATTCTCCCTGGAAACCTATTTTAGTCTTGATTCTCTATTTTTTTATTCAACAAACTGAAAGTAATTTCATCACACCTGTAGTCATGGCGCATCAGGTATCGTTACTACCAGCAGTCACCTTAGTCTCTCAATTATTTTTCGTTACCTTTTTTGGCTTTTTAGGATTATTTTTAGCATTACCTCTAACTGTTGTCGCTAAAATTTGGGTACAAGAAGTATTAGTTAAAGATGTATTAGATCAATGGGTATGTAATCATCAACAAGATACGGAACTCGTCATGCTGGTAGAATCTCCTGATATCAACGACATTCAGGAATTAGAAGTTACACAAAAGGATGAAGATAGCTAAATTAGTAGAGCCATTTCAGATTATATCTTTTATCATGAGGAGCGTTAGGATTTTGGCTAATTATAATACGAGATGATTAAAGGCTAGGATGTAAAGTTGACAACTCAGCATAGTTGTAGTATATTAGTCTGTAATATACTACAACTATGCTGAAGAGGATATAAGATTGAAACTAAATCAAGTCATAGCAGTTTTACAAACCGTTAAAGCTAACGCCACAAAAGTGAAAACAGCTATTTATCAACTAATTCAAAAAACTCCCATATTTCAGGGGATTCCGCGCACATTTGCACCAGTAGCTGAAGATGGGTATGTTTATCCTCCAGAAAACCAAACATTACAAATGAAAGCAGAAGACTTGCTGAGTCAATATGAGCAAGCTTGTGCAGAATTGTTTAACTTATGTGCTACCCAAGATTGGGCTAACACTCAAGCCAAAGTATATATACTAGTTGATGGAACGACGATTTTAAGAGAAGTTCCTGTTTCCTATTTGCTGTTTTTAGAAAAGCAAATAGTTGACATCAGAACCTTTATTTCCACATTACCAGTTTTGGATAATAGCGGATTTTGGGTTTATGATAAGCAGCAAGAATGCTTTGCAAAATAACCAAAATTCACCACCAAAACTATTACAAATTCTCAAAAAGTTAGGACAAGCTGTATTGAAATGAAAAAATTATGTCATTCCTAATGAGAGAATAATATTTCATTTATTCTTTCAAATATATCTCACCTTGACAAAGATTTGATTCAACAACTATTCCAGGAGGAAATTATGCAAGAATCTGTGATTTATCAAGATATCCTGCAAAAAGGAGAGAAAAGGGGAGAACAAAGCGGAAGACAACAAGGAGAAGCGACTTTAATTATCCGACTTCTGACTCGTTGGTTTGGTGTTCTTAACTCGGAAGTAGAACAGAAAATCAACAGTTTATCTACAAATCAACTAGAGGATTTAGGAGACACTCTGTTAGATTTTTCCAGTCTGGATGATTTAAACAATTACTTGGTTGCAATATCACCCGATAATTAAAAGGTCAATCCGCTACTTTAAAAATGCGAACTATTCCGGAAATTAACGAAAAAATCAACCAGAAACGCGCCGTAGTGTGGACGATTGAAGAATTAAAAACACGAGTAGCAGAAATTGGTGTCACCAAAGCTGCTAAAGAAGTTGATGTCATTACCACCGGCACTTTTGAACCAATGGAGTCAAGCGGTGCAATTATTAATCTCGGACACACAGACCCTCCCATCAAAATTCGCCGTTGCTGGATAGACGGAGTTCCAGCATATTCTGGTTTTGGTGCAGTAGATTTATACTTGGGTGCCAGTTCTGCTGTAGAAGCGATGGATGGGGAAGAACTGCGAGAACGTGGTGGTGGCCATGTCATCCAAGATTTAATTGCAGGTAAACCCGTGCAAGTACGAGCATTAGGGCAAGTTACCGATTGTTACCCAAGGGCCACTTTTGAAACTACAGTCACCCGTGACACTATCAATCAGTTTTATTTATTTAATCCGCGCAATCTTTATCAAAATTTTATTATTGGCGTAAATGGAGGCGATCGCCCACTTCATACTTATCTTGGACCTCTCCAACCATGTTTAGGGAATGCCGTATACTCAAACCCTGGTGCAATTTCCCCACTACTCAATGATCCCGATTTGCAACTTGTGGGGATTGGGACGCGAATATTCTTAGGTGGTGGAATTGGTTATGTCGCTTGGGAAGGTACCCAGCACTTCCCCTTACAAAAGCGATTAGCTAATCGTACACCCATTGGTCCATCGGCAACTTTAGCCCTAATTGGTGATGCCAAACAAATGGATGTTCGTTGGGTGCGGGGTTGTTACTTCAAAAGTTATGGCCCATCTTTAATGTTAGGAGTAGGTGTTCCACTTCCCGTTTTAAATGAAACAGTAGTTGAACGCTGCGCCGTACAAGATAAAGACTTAGTAGCACCAATAGTAGACTTTTCCATTCCCCGTCGTGTTCGTCCCACCTTTGGTTTAGTCAGTTACGCTCAACTTAAATCAGGAAAAATCACCATAGAGGGTAAAGCGGTGCGAGTTGCGCCTCTAGCCAGTATGTTTCTCTCACGGCAAGTTGCCTTAGAGTTAAAACAATGGATAGAAGCAGGCACATTTACCCTCACAGAGACAGTTTCACCCATTCCGATGGATCGAGCTTTTTTACCCCAAGACCGTTGGACGGACTTTTAATTTTGGTGATTGGTGATTGGTGATTGGTCATCAGGAAAATTACTTCCCCATCTCCCCCAGTCCCCAGTCCCCAGTCCCAATTACCTACTCTTCAGTGGGTTTAGGCTTCTTGACTAGCTTAGGTGCTGGCGGTTTGGTTACAGGTTTAGACACCGCAGAAGCTTCACCACCTATTTTCTTCACCGGACGTGGAGTTTCTCCATGATTGCGTCTAGGTGGGAATGGTCTTCTACCGGGGCTACCACCAGGACGGGGAGCGCTTCTACCAAATGGCGGTTTACGTTTTTTGGGCAAATCAGCGATCGCTTCCGCATTTTCTATTGCTAATGCATCAGCATCTCGCTTGACTTTGAAATCCCAAAACTTGCCCACAGCCTTAGTAGCCAGCACACCTTGGAGTTTCAACTTAAAATACTTGGGTTTATCAGTTGGTTTACGCGGGGCTTGCTTAATCTTAACGACCAAACTCCTAGTTTCAAAAGATTGGTAAACCACCTCACCGCGTACGGAAAATTCCCCATCAGGAATTTCTGATGAAGGTTTTGGGGTTTCGGAAATTTCCTCTTTCGTCGGCTTTTGGCGACCAGATTTTTTAGGAGAACCATTTTCTGGCCTCTCTAAAACTTGTGAAGCCAAATCTGTGCCATCCTCTTCTTGGGAATTTTTAGCCAGATTTTCCGGCTCCCAAACTCCCACAATTTGGATGTGCAGAGAGTCATTTTCTTGTCTAGTGCGGGGATAAACTACCCACAGATGTTCTTTTTCCAAGTCCAGGTGATTCTTGACTAAACTCATAATCCGACCTAAAAGGACAGCATTGAGTTCTACACCATCAGCAGTTACCAAGCTTCCTTGGGTAAACTGATCACTACTGGCACAATAGCGACCGCGGACTAAGCCAATGGCTCGATACTGCATTGGTTCACTGGGAGGTGGAATCGGTTGTTGCCGATTGACTACATTCCCATTGGTATCAGTATCGCCAAGGTTAGCAAGTGACTTATCAGGTTTTGAAGACTTAGTGACTAAGTCAATTTTAGCTGGGGCCTGGTTAGAGGCAGTAGAATTTGAAGATTCAGGAGACGGCATCAGGTCGGAATTCATAAAAACTCCTTGGGGCGGAGACACATCCCGTTGTGGGATTTAATAAAGGCATCTGGAAAGAGCGTTGGATCGGCTGATAATAAAAGTATATTTCCTTTTAATCTAGCCATCCTAAAGCGCCCAGTTCGAGCAGAAAGGCGCGAAATTTTTCATTTAGAGACTAAATGTGTAATTTAGCGCCTTGACACTAGTTTCGGAAGCATAGCATAGCTACAATTCTGAATGCTCCTCCTAAAGTCATCACTTACTTTAGCAGTGTAGATAGTCATTTGTTATAAAATTCACAGTTAAATAACCGTATTCCGCAAAGTTTTGGAAAAACTTAACTTTGCGATTTGTGTAAATATTAATTTCGTGCAAATTCACCATAAGGAAAAAAATTGTGTCTCAACCCCGTAATCGGTGGATCGTTCAAATCGTCTTAGTTTTAGCCATTGCCGCTTTTATTGGGGTTTCTATGATACCCATTATTGGTGCTTTGAATAATCCCCAATCAGTATCCGAAAATACTACCAGCAACCCTACTAATTCTCCTGCATCTAACCAAAAATCACAACTTGCTGATGAAGTTCGGGGTTATGAATTGGTTTTACAACGGGAACCAGAAAATCAAACTGCTCTCAAAGGCCTTGTGCAAGCACGACTACAATTACTTAGTCAAAAAGGTAGAGGTGAAGTAAAACCTGCTGATATTCAAGCCGTAATAGAACCTTTAGAAAAGTTGGCTAAATTAAATCCACAACAGTCTGAGTATGGTGTACTGCTGGCACAAGCAAAGCAGCAAATTGCTGATAATGAAGGTGCAGCCCAAACTTATCGCTCAATCTTAGCAACAAGACCTGGTGATCTCAAAGCGTTACAGGGTATGGTCAATTTGCAAATCACTCAACAACGCCCAGAGGCTGCTATTGGCTTGCTGCAAGATACTTTATCTGCTGCTACTCAAGCAAATACCATTCAGCCTGGAAGTGTTGATGTGGTTGCTGTACAGGTGCTTTTGGGTAGCGTCTATGCTTTTCAGAAAAACGATACTCAAGCTATCTCAATTTATGAGCAAGCAATCAAGAAAGATCCCCAGGATTTTCGTCCCGTATTGGCAAAGGCTATGTTGCTGAAGGAACAGGGTAAGGTGGAAGAAGCAAAACCTTTATTTGAGAGTGCCACAGCTTTAGCACCTGCTCAGTATAAAGATGGAATTAATAAGGCAGCAGTAATACCAACTCCTTCCCCGTCTGCTTCTCCTACTGCATCACCATGAAGAAGGGGTGTAAGGGTCTAAGGGTGTGGGGTGTAGGGGAACAATAAAAAACTTAATTCTTACTTCTGTCACCTATCACCTGTCGCCTATCACCTCAACTTCCTTCTATGGTAGCGACGATACCGAAGATAATAAACAGAAGGCCGCCAATGAAGGTAATTTGTCGTTCGGAAATTTTACCTGCGATTAATCTACCACCGATTACTGCGATCGCAGCACAAATAGCATGTCCTAATATTGCACCGACGGTTATACCAATGGGGTTGTGACTAGCGGCTAAGGCAATGGTGGCTATTTGTGTGCGATCGCCCCATTCTGCTATCAATGTTAATACAAAAGATTCCAGTAATATTGACCAGAGGCTTTTTTGCCGACTGTCTAACTCTGCCTTTTCTACTGCTTCTTTTGCTTCTTCTATGACTTCTGTATCAGAAGCCACAGACATTTTACTCGCATCGTAGAGCAGTTTCAACCCAAAGGCAATAAACAAAACTATTTCTGCATAATGAACATAGGTTTTTGAGCCTTGTGTTAAAGCAGACAGTAATTGCCCAAATATCACTGATAAAATCGTCATTACTGCTAAAGCTGCTGTCACACCAGCAAACACTACCCGTCGGGGGTGCTGCATCGACAAAATTACAGCGATAAAAAAGGTTTTATCACCGAACTCGGAAATGGTAATTAAAACTAAACCTGCCGTAAATGCTGTTAACACTCTCTCAAGCTCCTGAAGGATTTTTTACCTGTGTGGAGCTTCTAATGAGTGTTTAATGACCTCACTAAAGCTCACACACTTGTTTGGTGTGAACTCAGTGAAGGTCTCGCTTTCAAATACTTTATTATTCGCCATCTGAACCAGGCTTATGGCCAGTATGTTGATTCAGATGCACTGGCTTTTGCACCAGCAGCTACTCCCCTTCTATTCGATATTAATTATACCTTGATGTTGGTTGGCAGTCAAGGGTTTGGAAAAACGAACCGCAGAGGCATAGAGAATACAGAGGAATAAGAGTGTGGGGTAGTTGTTGCATAATCAATCCTCAGAGAAATAAATAAACCATGAAGAAGGGAAGGATACGAAGAGAAGAGGGTTTAAGAGAGATTTTTCGTAAGGTTTGATTGACTTTTGACAATTTACTCTCATTCTGAGAGCAGAATACACATAACGACAACACCTGGAGAAACTAATGATTTACACAAATCAGAAAAAGTCAAAAACCATACCCAAAATCTATGCACCTAATTTCAATTTGCAAGCTCCGCGAAGATGCAGCAAAATATCCCGATATCAAAAAAGAAATTGAAGATTGGCATATAACTGTTAAAAAAGCCGATAAAAAAGCCGAATGGCAAAATCTGGAGGATGTGCGTAAAATTTACCGTGATGCTGAAGCTGTTAGTAAATTTACTGTTTTTAATATCAAAGGTAATGATTACCGTTTAATTGTAGGGATTAATTACGGAACCAAAAAAGTTCACTACAAATACTTGTTAACTCACGCAGTATTTAATAAATAAAAATGGAGAGATGACGATTACTTTTGATAATAAAACTTATAGCCAATTACTGGCAGATATCCCTCCTCAAGTAATTGAAACAGAAGATGAGTATGAACGTATTTTGAAAGTTGCAGAACATCTAACTCTAAAAAAAATCTTACTCCAGAGAAGCGAGCTTTGGACAAACTGCTTGTCAGACTAATTGAAGATTATGAGGAAGAAAATTATCCAATGGATAAATCTAGACCTCATGAAATTTTGCAACACATTCAGGAAACGATTGAGGTGTTTGACCATGATTGGCCAACCCTTGCTACTGGAGTTGCTATTCCT
>CAKZGI010000275.1 GCA_936914905.1 uncultured Trichormus sp.
CCATCTACCCTTCTGCTGTATAGATATTATTGGCACTCTTACACCTTATTTAATCGACTTTCCTTACACTTGGGAAGTGGTCGGTATTCCTCATGCCACACAAGGTTGATTAGAACGGCAAACTGTTCCTTTAAGTATGCATAGTTGGGATTGAAGCGGTATTGACCCTTTACTGAATATGGGAGGAACGGTTTTAGGCAGTGTCAATCATTGTCAATAAAGGGGATACCTTAGCTCATACTGATGACATTTTAGCTAGTTATGAAGCGTTGGCTTTACATGCTTGAATTACTGTGGGTGGTGATGGTAGTTTAAAGATTATCCAGCAATTGGCAACTTTAGGTAATTCGCTTTTGGTTGGTATTCCTAAGACTATTGATAATGATGTAGCTTTTACGGAACACTCTATAGGTTTTGATACAGTCATTAATACTAATGTCGATGCTATTAATCGTCTCACGTTTACGGCGGCAAGTCACTATCGCGTGATGATTGTGGAAGTGATGGGAGCGTACCGCAGGTCATTTAGCACTACACTCAGGGATTGCTGGTGGTGCAGATGTAATTTTAATTCCTGAATTGCCCTATACTATCACAGGTTTATGTGTACATCTTAGCCAATTGGGTGATCGCTGGCGCCGTAAATTTGCCATTATCGTCCTTGCTGAAGGTGCTTCCCCTTGCTCAGAAGATGTGGACAATGCAGCTAGTTGTTCTACTGCTAAATGTGGTCGTGGACAATACATCGCTGAACAAATTGCTAGTTGCAGTAATAATCAACTTGACACCAGGGTTTCTGTTTTAGGACATATTCAACGTGGTGGTATTCCCTCTGCTTTAGACCCTCTCACAGCTACAGTTTTCGGTAAAACAGCAGTTGATTGAATTGCCCAAGAAAAATATGACCAGATGTTATCTGGACAAAATGGATAAGTTGTGGATGGGAACATCTACAACGTTTTAGATCAAAGTCCCTCACTTGTTGATCCTCACAGTTATTTAATCGAAACTGCTCAATCTTTAGGAATTTATGTAGGGAATAGTTAGGTTTTAGGGCATTGGGCATGGTACAATTAATCAAGTATTGCCTTTTACCTTTTATCCGTTCCCTGTTACCTTATTTATGAATTACGAATTATTTGATTTAAGTTTATTAATAACTCATTGGCAGTGTAGGGTTTGAATAAAACGGATTGCACTTCCATTTCGTCTGATTCTGGGAATACATCTTTTGTATTTAGTCCGCTACAAGCAATCACTTGAACTTTTGGGTTCATTTTTTTCAAGGTGCGAATAGCAGTGATCCCATCCATTTCTGGCATCATCATATCCATCAATACTGCGCTGATGTTTTTTTTGTGTTGGGCATAGAGTACGATCGCTTCCACTCCATTACTAGCAGTTAGGGTTTGATAATTGTGGTTTTCTAGAATAATTGTGGCTACATCACGAATTTGAGGTTCATCATCTACTACCAAAATTAACTCTCCTTGTCCTGATGGTATTTTCGATTGATCTATATCAGGAACTTGAGGAGATTCTACAGATGGTAAGAATACCTTAAATGTACTGCCTTTACCCACTTGACTGGATACTGTTACAAAACCATTATGGCTTTTAAGAATTCCTAAAGCAGTTGACAAACCCAATCCTGTTCCACCTTTAAATTCTTTGGTGGTGAAAAATGGCTCAAAAATTCTATCTAATATTTCTTTAGTCATTCCTACACCTGTATCGGTGACAGTAATAACAATGTAATTGCCAATTTTGGATTCAATCAGCATCCGGGTGTAAGCTTCATCAATATAAATATTTTCTGTAGTAATTGTGAGAGTGCCACCTTCTGGCATAGCATCACGGGCATTAACTACCAGATTCATTAATACCTGATGTAGTTGTGTGGTGTCTCCAGAAACAGTCCACAGGTTTTCTGGAATTTGGGTGGTAAATTCGATAGATTTGGGAAATGTTTGTTTACCAATTTGAATAATTTCTGCAATCAGATGTTTAACTTGGACAATACCTCTTTCTCCTTTTAATCCCCTGGCAAAGGATAGGACTTGTTTGACTAAAGCAGCTCCACGTTGAGCATTATTTTCTATAATTGCCAATAGTTGGGGATGACGTTCTTCATCTTTGGCAAATCTACCTTTTAGTAATTGTGCTGCTCCTAAAATGGGAGTTAATATATTATTTAAGTCGTGGGCAATACCACCAGCTAAAGTACCAATGCTTTCTAATCGCTGGGTGCGGAAAAACTGTTCTTCCAGTTGTTTTTTCTCTGTAATGTCACTATCTACAATCAAGATAGATTTTGGTTGACCGTCGGCATCAAACATCAGTGTCCAACGACTTTCGACAATAATTTCTTGGCCTAATTTTGTTTTTTTACGTAGCTCACCTTGCCAAGTTCCCAATTTAACTACTGTTCTGAGTGCGCTTGATTCTTGTTGTTGTGTAGTTTTAGAACAGAAAAGATCCTTGAGGTTTTTACCCACAGCTTCATGTTTCTGCCAACCATATATTCTTTCTGCACCTTGATTCCAAAATAAGATTTTTGTCTGAAAATCTCGCACGAAAATGGCATCGGTAGCTATATCTAATAATGCTGCTTGTTCATAGAGTTGGTGCTCTGTTTCCTTGCGTTCAGATATATCTCTAGTTGTACCAATCATCCTGATGGGCTGACCTTGTTGGTTGTGGTATACCTTTCCAGTACCCCTTAACCAGTGTAGGCTGCCGTCAGGCCAAACCACCCGATATTCTACGGCAAATTCGCCTTCTTGTTCAATAGCGCGTTTCACTGCCTGAATGCAAAATTCACGATCTTCAGGATAGAAGAAATTGAAGAATTCTTCATGGGATGATGGACATACACTACCTTTTGGCAGTCCATAAAGTGGCCCTACATTATCAGAGCAAATACATTGGTCGGTAATCAGGTTGCACTCCCATATACCCATGTTGGCATTTTCTAGGGCTAGAGTTAGTCGCGTTTCACTGTCTCGCAGAGATTCTTCAGCTAGTTTCCTATCGGTAATGTCTTCGGTAAGACTACCATAGTAGTCAAGCTCGCCTTGTTCATTTTTAACGGGAAAGCATCTACCCCAAATCCAGCGGATTGATCCATTCGGTTGTACGATGCGATACTCTAAATTAGCGCCTTCACCTTTTTGATGATGCTCCTCTATTTCTGCCAAAATGCGATCTCGGTCTTCTGGATGAATCGCTTCTGTCCATGATTGAGGATTTTCTCGCAGACTTTGGCAAGAGCGTCCCCAAATGTTTTCATAAGCCGGGTTAATATATAGGGTTTCCTTACTATCCTTGGAGGCCATCCAGATTAGGGTATCGCTATTTTCGGTAAAGTATCGGAATTTTTCTTCAGTCTTCTTGAGTGCAGCTTCTGTTTGCTTGTGTTCTGTGATATCTTCGGCAATGCCACCAAAGTATTGAATCTGTCCTTGTTCATTTTTGATGGTAAATCTTCTAGCCCACAGCCAGCTTATTGATCCATCAGGTCGTAGAACTCGATATTCTATAACGCCAGATTCATTATCCTTTTGACTTTGCATTTGTGCAATGACGCGATCGCGATCTTGGGGGTGAACTCCCTCTATCCAAGATTTAGGATTGTTACCCATACTTGCTCTAGAACGACCCCAAAATTTCTCATAGGCAGGGTTCACATACAAGTTCTCTGTACAATCCACGGAAGCAATCCAAACTACTGCTTGAATGTTGTCAGCAAATTGGTGGAACTTATATTCACTGTCCCTGACTGCTGCTTCTATTTGTTTGCGTTCTGTTATATCTTCACCAATGCAACCATAGTATTGAATCTGTCCTTGTTCATTCTTGATAGGAAAACGTCTAGACCACAACCAGCGTATTGAACCATCCAAACGGATAATACGATACTCTACGCTAATATTTTCACCCTTTTGATGCTGCTTCTCCACCTCTGCCATCATGCGCTCAAGGTCTTCTGGATGAACAGCTTCTATCCAAGATAGAGGATTTTCCCACAGACTTTGGCAAGAACGACCCCAAATTTTCTCATAAGCCGGGTTGATATAAAAGAGGGTGCTGCAATCTTGGGAACAAATCCATATATATGCTTCGAGATTTTCAGCAAATTGGCGAAATGTCTCCTCTCTCTTCCGCAAAGCAGCTTGCGTTTCTTTACGATCCTTGATTTCTTGTTCCAAAGCTTGATTAGCAACTATCAATTCTCTCGTGCGTTCTGCTACTCGTTGTTCCAAGTCATCTGAGCTTTGACCTGGTGGTTTCTCAGCTTGCTTCTGTACACTAACATTGCATATTAACCAACACCAACCACGCCACTGACCTTGGCGATCATACACAGCCCTTAACCTAACACTGGCGGGGAAGGGCTGCCCTTCTCTCGGTTGAATGTAAATTTCCCATTCTTGAAAGTGCTGAGAACGACTCAGATGGGAGAGAACATTATGGCGATCTGATTGACCAAGAAAAATTGTAATTGGCTTGCCAACTAGGTACTTTTGATGCACACAGAGTAAAGATGAAGCTGCATGATTAGCCTCTTGAATAACACCCAATTTGTCAGTTACTAAAAAACCATCAGGAGTAAATTCAAATAAATCTTGGTAACGGCGGCGCTCCGATTCTGTTATCTCACGAGCAGTAGCCAGTTGTTTATTTTGTTGGCGTAATTCTTCTTCAATAATTTGCAATTCTTCTAAGGTTTGCTGAAGTTCTTCATTAATTTGTATTTCTTTGGCTATTTTTTCCTGTATCCATATTTTCAACAAATTATCAGTTTTGCCGCTTACTTTCTCTCGTTGCTGATAGTTTTCCGGGGACTGACTTGTGATATTTGTTAACGTTTGATTCACAGCTTCAACAACACCAACGACCTTGACCAAATCTAACTCATGTAACAAGCTAGATTCATTAATTATGCCTACTAAATTTCCCTCATCATCAACAATCGGTAAATCCTGAACACTATATTGCTGCAAAAAGTATAAAACAGTTGAAATATGATCTAAGTCGGATAGTTTCAATGTAATGACTGGTTGGGTCATCACTTCAGCCATTGTTGTCTTGGCTAAATCCATATTCAGCGCTATTAATTTCAATACATCTGCAAGCGTAAATATTCCTAGTAACTGGCTTTGCTGTACTATTAAAATATAGCTATTTACTTTTTTCTGCTGTTTGCTGCGAACTAATGATCTGGTAACATTGTATAAGTTGCAGCTATGATTTTCTTCCTGATTCATCAAGTTAATAGCCTCAAGCACATGACTATCAGGGCTAATCGTCAAAGGGTAACGATCAATAACTTTATGTAAAGAAGGCAAATCAATTAGATGATCGTTGAGTTGCATAGGTAATCGTTGATTTTAATTATCCTATTGATTGAATAAAATTTTACTTTTAGGTTTGACACTTAAGACTAATTATTTTTGGTTCTTTTAGCTTTTTTATGGAAATTGAGGATTGATTAGGACAAAACCCTTGTCCACTAAGGATTATAAAGGATTATGCTTCTTGCGTTTTCAATAAAAAATCAACATAATCAGGCTTTCAATGATTTTGAACCAGGTTGTCTTTAGCAATCCTATCTGAGATATGAGAAAATACGGTGATAAAAAGTCTTGATTGATAAGGGTTTCAGGCATTTTCGTTCTCACTAATGATTTAGGACTGCTATATAAAAATAACCGAAGACCCTTATTTTTTCATAACTTAATTCAGTTTACTATATTTTTTGTTAAATTTTCTAAATAGTTAACAGACGATGATTAATCTAATACTCTAAATTCGTATAGTAATCTGATGAGATTCATAATCATTGTTACAGAGCAGCCATACTGATCTCATAAGCTATTACCTAATATACCACCCATATAAAAGGATGCCTGAAAAGTGTAAATTTTATGCTATAGTTTGCTTTCCGTATGGTACGGAGGTTATAGCATCTCAGAGATTATTCACTATCTCTTTCAAATACTCTCTACGATCGCTCAGAATAAAAATCTTCAGCCGTCCTTAGTATGGTGAACAAATGGATAATGATAATCGGTCGTATTCTTACCTATTAAAAGTTATCTCAGTAGCAACTTACGTGAATATAGTTTAGTCATTAAATTTACACACATTTCCAGGTGAATGAACCACATTTTGCTCAAAGCTCTGCCTATGTAAGCATGATTCATTTGATGAATCATGCTTACATAGGCTTTGTTGACTATTATTTACTTTTCTTAACAAAACCTTAATTTACTTAATTAGTATATTAAGTAAATAATATCCAACGTGAAAGGAGAGATTAAAAGTAATCTTTTAAAATAACTATTTTTCGAATATGACCAATAAATAATTTGTTGATGGTACAAGTCCCCGGATTTATCTATGGAATCAATCCGAAATTTAAAATCCAAAATATCTTAAGAGGATATTTTAAAAGTTGTGGCGGAGGTATACAAAACTTTAGATCATCCTCAATACTCCTAAAAAAGAGGACTTTGAACAGGTTATTACACCCTTTTCAAGTGGATTAGGGGGGATATCAATACAATACTAGTACAGTACGGCGTAAATAAACCAACCATTCCAAATCCCTGAAAAGCTCACGCCGTATTCATTTTGAGTTTTGTTGGCCCAGCCTGCTGGAAGCACTATTTTGTTAGCTTAGCTCTTCTGAAAGAAGCATTTTGAATTCACGGCGGTACTAGACTTGTGCATTCATCCTCTGAGCCCCCAGATGTATCCGTGAAGTTAATCCAAAATCATTCGACAATGACTCCTGAACATTCAAAATCGGATGACAATACAAAAATATTTCCACTTGCATACAGCTATGTTAGCATATCGTAATTAGGAAAAGAATTTACCAAATAGAATATAGCAGTCCTATTTGATTTGTATGATGTTCAGAATAATTTTAATCTGGATATTATGTAAAACTATCCTATCGAAAGAAGTTTAATTTTTTATCTCTTACGGAAATAGAGGGATATATTTTATTTTGAATTTTGAAGGGATTCCATTAAAAACGAATAATGCTGCTTTTATTGTTTCTCCAGGCGCTTAAATTTCTTTAAAGGATGATTATGATCCATCCTATAAAGGAATACCACGAACAGGCTGATGCAACAATAAAATTACAAGCGGGTATTCGACAATTAGCTAAATATCAAGATATTCTCTATGCCCAAAATACTTATGCCTTGCTAATTATCTTTCAGGCAATGGATGCGGCTGGGAAAGATAGCACTATCAAGCACGTTATATCTGGGAGCAATCCACAAGGATGTCAGGTATTTAGTTTCAAAGCACCAAGTTAAGAAGAATTAGACCATGATTACTGATGGCAGACAATGAAGGCTTTAGCAGAACGGGGTAGAATCGCTATATTCAACCGTTCATATTATGAGGAATTGTTGGTAGTGCGTGTACATCCAGAAATTCTAGAAAAACAACAACTTCATTATATTCATAATACTCCGCAAGGTAATCAAATATGGCAACAGCGATTTGAGGAAATTAATAATTTCGAAAAATACTTGGTCGATAATTCCATTATCGACCTCAAATTTTATCTCAATGTCTCAAAAAAGGAACAGAAAGAACCCTTGTTAGGCAGAATTGAATCACCAGAAAAACATTGGAGATTTTCAGCTAGTGATGTGCGGGAAGGAGGTTTTTGGGATGATTACATGACTACTTATGAAGAAGTTTTTAACCACACTAGTACAGAGTATTCTCGTTGGTATATTATACCTGCTGATCGCAAGTGGTTTACACGGTTGGTTGTATCAGAGATTTTTTGTACAAAATTAAAAGAATTAAATTTACAATATCCCCGCATATCTGAAGATCATCACCAGAGGCTTTTAGAAGCTAGGAAAATTTTAGAAAGTGAAGATTAACCTTGAATTGTCAATTCCGCAAAGCGGTCGACAATCAGTTATAAACTTTTACCTTTACCTTTTGATCTGAATGTTATCCATTCCTTTGGAATGATATTTATTCAATATTGGTAATTAATAAGAGCAACTGGTAAAAATGCTGGTAATTGTAGTTATGATTAGATAGTTCTAAAAATTAGACCACACCCAAGACTTGATATCCTCTGAGCAAACCTATGACTTCCCCAGAAAAAAACCTCGATTTTGAAAATTTACTGATGTATATCAGACAAAGCCGGGGTTTTGATTTCACAAGCTATAAAAGCTCAACTTTAATGCGTTGTATATATAAGCGGATGCAGTCAGTAAATCTAGAAAGATTTACAGATTATATAGACTATCTTCAAGTTTAACCAGCAGAATTTAATTATTTATTCAATACTATTTTGATTAATGTAACTGACTTTTTTCGGTATGATTCTGCTTGGGAATATCTGGGAAAACAAATCATACCCAATATCTTGAGATGTAAAAAAAATGGTGAGCAGATTCGGATTTGGTCTGCTGGTTGTGCTTCTGGAGAAGAGGCTTATACTCTACCAATGCTCATAGCATAAACATTAGGAGTAGAAGATTTTCGTCAATGGGTAAAAATTTACGCCACAGATGTGGATGAAGAAACTCTTCCGCAAGCTCGTCAAGCGGTATATTCAGCCAAAGATATCCAGTCCATACCATTGGAACTGCGGGATAAATATTTTGAATTAGTAGGGGAAAGTTATGTATTTAGGCAAGATTTACGCCGTTCTTTAATTTTTGGTCGTCATAATTTAATTCAGGATGTACCGATTTCTCCCATAAATCTACTAGTGTGCCGCAATACACTCATGTATTTCAATCGTGAGGCTCAGGGACAGATATTAGCTCGTTTCCATTTTGCGCTGAATGATACGGGTTATCTGTTTTTAGGGAAAGCAGAGATGCTGTTGATGCACGCTAATTTATTTACACCTATAGAATTAAAAAACCAAATATTTCCTAAAGTTTTATCAACAAATATAGGTGATCGATTATTAGTTATTAGTGATGGGAAATTCTACTGATGATTAACCTAGCAACCGATTTACTCAATATCTTAAACTCCGATAGCTAGTTTTTGATACAGCCCAAATTGCGGAAATAGTCATTAATATTAATGGTTTATTAGTGATGCTGAATGAGCAAGCACGTTCTCTATTCAGTTTGTCAGAAAGAGATTTATATCTTCCTTTTCAGGATTTAGAAATTTCCTATCGACCAATAACGAGCCTCGTCCCATCACTTTGAGAAATCTAGAGCGATATTTATCTAACGCTGAAAAGCAATATTTAGATGTCAGGGTTACACCACTCCAAGATACTGATCTAAGTTTCTTAGGTGTCACGATTACTTTTTATGAAGTTAGTCGTTATATTAAACTCCAAGAAGCACTGCAATGTTATCAGCAAGATTTAGAAACTACTAATGAAGAACTCCAGTCTACCAACGAAGAATTAGAAACAACTAAGGAAGAACTCAAGTCTACTAACGAAGAACTAGAAACTATTAACGAAGAACTCCAATCTACAAATCAAGAACTGGAGACAATGAATGGAAAACTTCAATCTGCAAATGAGGAACTACAAACAATTAATTATGAATTTAGTCAACGGACATTAGAACTTAACCGGACTACTATTTTTAGTATTTCCATTCTCAAAAGTCTACAAACAGGAATGGTCGTAATTGATAAAAGCTTTAATATTTTAATTTAGAATCATTTATTAGAAGATGTATGGGGCTTACGCACTGAAGAAGTGATTAATAAATCTCTCTTTAGCTTAGATATTGGTTTACCTGTAGAAAAGTTGCGATCGCCTATCCGCGACTTCCTATTTGGGAAAAGAAAAAACAATTTCAGGAAATGATTTTAGATGCTATTAATCGTCGGGGCAAGCCAATTAGATGTTATATTGCTATTACTCCCCTCATTGACAAGGAAATAGAAGGGGTAGTTTTGATGATGGTAGATATTGAGAAAATAAAGAGTATGATTTCCGCTCGAGAAATTGAAGGAAGACGACAGCAGCATCAAGAATAATAAAGAAGGAGTATAGCTTGCACCAAGCTGCACTATCAGTATTTCAGGAGTCAGAATTAAGCTCGAACATTCTGACTCCTGACTCCTGAATCCTTACGAAATAAGTTTTTAAAATAGAGCCAATACTGCTCAGTTAAGTGAGAAAAGAAAAAAGATCAGAAAAAACATTTACCCTGTTCCCAAACCAAACCACAACTTCCAGGCTCTTAAACGAGTAGTATGGAAAGTAATGTTACTTATTAAATATTAATATTGTCATTGTTTACACATTTACTCAAATTTTTGATAAATTTAAAGTAGAGGCGAAAAATTATGCTTTTGTTTCTTAATTCCTTGATGAATAACGAGGTAACAAGCTGTGGATACTGCTATAAAATACGACATCGAAGTTATCCAGGAAGAAGCTCGTCAACTTGCTAGAAAGGGGCTTGTTAACCGACAACAGCCAATTTTTACCCTTTTTAAATATATTCCTGATCGTGAATGGTCTTATTTTGAGCATGAACTCGAAAATAACGAATATTTGCTCAGAGATAGGATTATTGACTTGCTTAGCTCAGAAAAATGGGAAGAAGATTGAAACAACACTTACAGTAAATCGGCAATTAGCAATATCTGACATCAATTCTCAATTCAAACATAAACTCTTCTCATCAATAGTTCAATCCCCCATATTGATTATGGGGGTTTCCAATAACAATTTACTGTTTCAAGTATAGGGTTCGGGTTTGATTAGTAAAATTACTCGTGAAGGGTGGGAATAGGATTCCTATATTTTGAATTATTTAAACCTACCTAAAAGTGAGTGTTTTTGAGGTTTTCTAGGTACTTTACCTAAAGTAGTCTCTGACCAGGAACTCGATAAATGGCGCTTAATCACGGGCATTTCTTGCCAACAAGTAAGACAAAACCAGTAAGTTTCAGACTTGTCTATATGTTGTAAAAGTAAGTCCGAACAACAAGGACAGTAATTCATAATGCTGATTAAATCCTATTAATAGAAGTGTTTGCAGTATGTAGCCGTCAATTAACCAGTTGGGTTGAGTATAAAATAAAGTTCTTATAGCTATAACTTAGTTGATAAATGTGAGTAACTTGTGAGGATTCTTTTGATATCAACATATAACTTTTTATTTCTAAATAATAGTCTCTATATTAGATATATATTTACTTTCTAAATATTAGATAGATATTTACTTTAAGTTTCTTCACGTTAGATCCTCACAAGTTCCTCAAATTCTCTATGTATAAAAATAATTATGAAAACTGGAAGCAGAAGAATTTACTAAAAGCTTCTTCATCAAAATTATTGATATATTTTAAAGGACTCTCAAATATGCTGGAAAGACGACGCAATCAAGAAACAGATCGCCTACTCTCCAAAGAACAGGCCTTAGTCCTGCCTTTTAATGCTGTTGGGATTGCAGATATTCCTTTTGTTGGTGGCAAAAATGCTTCCTTGGGAGAGATGATTCAAGAACTTAGACCCAAAGGAGTCAAGGTTCCCACTGGATTTGCTACCACAGCGTATGCTTATAGATATTTCATCACGACAGCGGGTTTAGAAGCCAGATTAAGAAAGATTTTTGCGGCATTAGATGTTGAAGATATTGATAATTTGCGGCAATGTGGTAAACAAGCGCGATCACTAATGTTGGAAACACCATTTCCGCTAGACTTGCAAGAAGCGATCGCCAGATCCTACCAAGCCCTTTGCCAAGAATATGGTGAAGATACCGACGTTGCAGTTCGTTCCAGTGCCACCGCAGAAGACCTACCCGATGCTAGTTTTGCGGGACAACAAGAAACCTATCTCAACGTTCATGGACTCAAAGGCGTACTAGAATCTTGTCATCAATGCTTTGCTTCCATTTTTACCGACCGTGCCATTTCCTACAGACAATTAAGAGGTTTTGACCACTTCGAGGTCGCACTGTCAGTAGGCGTACAAAAAATGGTACGTTCTGACTTAGCTAGTTCTGGTGTCATGTTCTCCATCGACACGGAAACAGGCTTTAAAGATGCAGCACTAATTACAGCTGCTTATGGTTTAGGTGAAAACGTAGTTCAAGGTGCTATTAACCCAGATGAATACTTAGTATTCAAACCCACCTTGAAAAAAGGATATAAACCCATTCTGCAAAAACGTCTGGGAACTAAAGAAATTAAAATGGTTTATGATCAAGGTGGGATGAAACTAACCAAAAACGTCTCCGTTCTTCCCTCCGAACGCAACCAATTTACCCTCAATGAGGACGAAATTCTGCAACTTGCCAACTGGGCTTGCATCATCGAAGACCATTATTCCCAAGCCCGTGGTATGGATACACCAATGGATATTGAATGGGCAAAAGATGGTATAACTGGTGAATTATTTATCATCCAAGCTAGACCAGAAACAGTACAATCTCAAAAGTCGAAAACCGTCCTTAAAAGTTATCAAATTAAGGAAAAAGGTGAAGTTCTCCTCACAGGTCGTAGTGTTGGCGAAATGATTGGCCAAGGTAAAGCCAGAGTTATTCTTGATGCGAACCAAATTAACCTCTTCCAACCAGGAGACATACTAGTTACCAACCGTACTGACCCAGACTGGGAACCAATCATGAAACGTGCTAGTGCCATTGTCACCAATGCTGGTGGTAGGACTTGTCACGCTGCAATTATCGCCAGAGAAATGGGAATCCCCGCCATTGTGGGCTGTGGAAATGCTACAACAGTTTTACAAACTGGACAAGAAATTACTGTTAGTTGTGCTGAAGGTGAAACAGGCAAAGTTTATCCAGGTTTATTAAAGTTTGAAATTCAAGAATTAACTTTAGAAAACTTGCCTCGTACCCGCACCAAAATTATGATGAATGTGGGCAACCCAGAAGAGGCATTAGGTTTAACAGCAATTCCTAATGATGGTGTAGGTTTAGCACGGATGGAATTTATTATTGCTAACCACATCAAAGCACATCCTTTAGCATTACTTCACTTTGATCAATTAGAAGACGAACTTGCTAAATATAAGATTGCCGAATTAACTGCCCAATACGAAAATAAAGCAGAGTTCTTTATTGCTCAACTAGCGCAAGATATTGGTACAATTGCCGCAGCATTCTATCCTAAACCAGTAATTGTGCGTTTGTCTGACTTCAAGAGTAATGAATATGCAAACCTCTTGGGTGGTAGACAATTTGAACCTAAAGAAGAAAACCCAATGCTTGGTTGGCGTGGTGCTTCTCGCTACTATGATCCCCATTACCGTGAAGGTTTTGCCCTAGAATGTCAAGCCATGAAACGGGTACGTGACGAAATGGGTTTAACCAACATGATTTTGATGGTTCCCTTCTGTCGCACTCCCGAAGAAGGAAAACGGGTACTAGAAGAAATGGCGGCCAATGGCTTGGTAAAAGGCAAAAACGGGCTGGAAGTCTACGTAATGTGCGAATTACCAAGTAACGTGGTATTAGCAGACGAATTTAGCCAAGTTTTTGATGGCTTCTCCATTGGTTCTAATGACTTAACACAGTTAACTTTAGGACTAGACCGAGATTCTGAATTAGTAGCCCATCTGTTTGACGAACGCAATCAAGCTGTGAAAAGGACAATTGCCAAAGTGATCGCCACCGCAAAACAATTTAATCGCAAAATAGGTATCTGCGGTCAAGCACCCAGTGATTATCCAGAATTTGCCCGCTTCCTAGTTCAAGAAGGCATAGATTCTATCAGTTTCAACCCAGATTCTGTAATCAAAACACTGTTAGAAATTGCCGCAGCAGAAGGTAATGGGTGATTGGTGATTGGTAAGACTTTATTAACCGCACCAACGCCGGGTAAGGTCAGGAGTTCAGGAGTCAGAAGAAGAAGGAAAAGAGAATATTTTCCCCCTGCACCCCAACCCTACACCTTTTCTTCGGACTGCAACTTTTCCAGTCGTGCTAAAACTTCTGTACTGTGAATATTGGGATTTACCTTCACAAAAGTCTCCCGTATCACGCCTTGTAGATCAAGGATAAGACTATGGCGCATAGATACATAGCCAATCCAAGAACCATACACTTTACTCACTGCACCATTAGTATCAGCCAACAGGGGGAATTTTAATCCTTCAGAATCACAAAATTCAGCATGGGAATCAATATTATTCCGCACTCACACCAATAATCTGAGTGTTTTTTTCTAGATATTTGGGTAAGTCTTGTTGAAAACCCCGCGCTTCAATAGTGCAGCCAGAGGTAAAATCTTTGGGATAAAAATATAGAACCACCCACTGACCACGCAAATCAGAGAGAGCGATTTTACCATCTCCTGTGTTGGTGGGTAAGGTAAAATCCGGTGCAGGTTGGTTGATTGCAGGTAATTTACCACCCAAAGCATTAGCTGTGGGAGTGAAGTTTAACCAACTCATGAAGGTAAAACAACCGGCAAATAAAATGCTGATAAAAGTGGGACGAGAAATCATAGTTGCAAACTCGAATGATAACTTAATACAAGTTAACATTCATGTAATACAGCAAACGGGTGAAACTTAGACTTATGTCATACTGATAGCACAGCGTGGCCTAAGCTCTACGTAACGTAGAGCAGCGTATCCCTTCGGGATACTGCGTGAACGCGGAGCGTGCCGTAGGCTCTAGTACAGTACGGCGTAAATAAACCAACCATTCCAAACCTCGCAAAAGCTCACACCGTATTCATTTTGAATTTTGTTCGCGTAGCGTCTCCGAAGGAGATATTTTGTGAGCGTAGCTCTTCTGAAAGAAGCATTTTGAATTCACGGGGGTACTAGTATCTCGGAGATTCTTCACTGTCTCTGAAAGAGACGCTCCGTGAACGTTCAGAATGACACTTTTAAAGCCTTTTCAGTATAGCTACTATTCTGAATCCGACTGAGATTGCAGTGGATGTTCTGTACTTTCGATGTATTGGCTATCTATGAGGAAAGCACCTCTTGTAAAGCGTACTCCCCAATAACCTCCAGGACGACGGTCAATAACTATACCTTCCTCACCAATACTGATGATATCAGGAGGGCGCAGCATGGGCATAGGATCAGCAGTTTTGACGTAGGGTGGTAAGGCGATGACGCGAACTTTACTACCAATGGGGAATTCTTGGGACATTTGCAAATATTGAGAAAGTGTCAAGATTTTTAATTTTTAACAGGGACTTGCTTTATTTTATATCTACATCTTTTGATGACAAAAATAAACTTGAAGTATCTGAAGTAGTAATATTTCCCAATTGAGATCAAAAATGCCATGCCTGATGTCTTACTAAGTAGATACGACTTTTTACCTCGCTTTTATCGGCTGGCGAGTGTGAGTGTCTTTTCTAACATGATGGTTCCTTTAGCTGGTCTGGTAGATATTGCCTTTCTAGGACATTTGAAAGATATCCGTCACTTGGCTGGGGTGATTTTGGGAACTATCCTTTTTGATTATCTTTATCGGGTTTTAAAATTTATGCGGTCGAGTACCAATACTTTGACTGCTTATGCTGTGGGACTTGATGAACCTAAAGCTGTATTACTGGCTGGATTAAGAAGTGGTTTAATTGCCTTAATAGTCGGTTTATTGATTCTACTATTGCAGTATCCTATCCAGAAGTTTGGTTTCTTTCTGTTGAGTGGTTCTCCAGAAATTGAGGCCTCTGGAGTTGATTATTTCAACGGACGGATTTGGGGCGCACCTGCTGTTTTACTGAACTTTGTGTTATTTGGTTGGTTTCTAGGAAGGGAAAAAAATGGTGTAGTGCTGCTGATGTCAATTGTTGGTAATGGTTCTAATGTGTTGCTGGATTACTTAATGATTATCAAGTGGGGTTGGGAAAGTGCTGGAGCAGGTTTAGCTACAGCTTTAAGCCAGTATTTGGCGCTAATTATTGGTTTGATTGGGGTTGCTTTGAGTATTGAGTGGCAAGCGTTACCAGCCGCAGATTCAGAAATTTTTGATTGGGTATCTCTCAAAGAGACTTTTGCTCTCAAGAGTAATATTTTGATTCGATATGTATCCTTGATTTCTGCCTACTCTATTTTCACTAATCTGAGTGCGGTCATGGGAACAAATACCTTAGCAGAAAATGGTTTGTTACTTCAGATTGCTTTTTTGAGTCAGTTTGCAGTTCAAGGTGTAGGGATGACAATCCAAACACTGACTGGTAATTTTAAAAGTAAGGGAAATCGGCAACATATGATGCCATTACTAACTGTCTCTATGCTGGCAGCTTTGGCGATCGCATTAATTTTTGCTCTTGTATCAATTATTTTCCCTGAGCAAGTTTTTGGTCTGCTGACTAATCATCAAGAGGTAAACAACAGTATTACTATTTATACAATCTGGTTGTTACCTGTTTTAGCCATTACAGCGATCGCTTTCATTCTCGAAGGTTATTTTATTGGTTTAAAGGAAGGTACTAGCTTACGTAATGCTGTATTACTGGCTTTCTTTGTGGGTTTTATCCCCCTAGTGATCACAGCTTGGTATTTCCAAAGCAACCATCTATTATGGGCAAGTATTGTTTCTTATATGACAACTATTATAATAGCCTTGGCGTTGAAATTACCCCAAACTTTGAATAACCAAAACTTAGAAAAGCAGAAGTCTCTCGCTAATTCTGGATAACCGAAAACAGGGTTTCTGGTGTAGGGTGTAAGAAAAGATTGTTTATCCGATAACCAACGACGAACGGTTAAAGGGTAAAGATTTTTCTTCCCCTTTCCCCCATTTTTAATTGCTATTACCTTGTTGACGACGCGATTTCCAATTCTGCTGCATTTGTTGGAGTTGTTGTCCTTGTGCTGGAGTCAAAACTGCTTCCATCTGTTTTCTTGATGACTCCCTAATTTCCTGGATTTGGCTTTTCTGTGCGTCAGTTAAATTCAAGGAAGTAAAAATATCTTTTTTCCATTTACCTCTACCTTCACCTTGTGAACTTTGCGTTTGACGTTCTTGCATTGCAGCTTTTAACTTTTCTTTCTGTTCAGTTGTCAGAACCTTATCCATTTCTGGGCGAGTATTGCGGCGAATTCTTTGGATTTGGGTTTTCTGTGTATCTGTTAGTCCCAACTTTTTCCAAGGTTCTTTTTCCGCGAATTCTTTACCTGGTCGACTTGAAGGAAAAGTTTGTTGTGCTTGTGCTACCAAGGGGTTGCTGTTAAAGTTAGAGCAAAAGCAGCAGCTATAAATGATAAGGTCTTGCGTTTCATCAATTCTCTTGTGTTGTTTCTGCTTGGATGTCACCATAATATAAATTTATCCTCTGCAACAACATGAGGAAAAAGTCAGGCTATACCCATGACTAAAGTCATGATCTAAACTTGACCAATATAGAGCAAAATAAAGGAGAGACAAATCCAAGTTAGTAATTCAGACTTTCTGGAATTTTGTTAGCCCAGCCTGCTGGAAGCACTATTTTGAATTTTCAATTGTTATGTCTCGTCCTATTCAAATTAATAATCATCCATTTCGATTTCTATTGTATTTAGAATGGATATTACTGCTTTTCTCTGTATTAATGGTAATTTAACCATCACCATCAGACAAATTTGCTACCAAGTTTCCAGAGTTAACTATTTGTAGTTTGGCTTTTTTTGGCTTGATGGGGTTAAGATTACCCATTAGTAATCAATTTGGGAAGATTATATATACTGCTACAGAAGTATTTTTAATACTAATTACTGGATTTTTGGCGGGAGAACAGCGCGACTTTTTCCGTTTCCCTATTTAATTTTAGTAACTCGTAGTTGTTTAATTTTTCAATTACCAGGGCGTTTAACGGTTACTTTTTTATCATTTGTCTTATTTTTAATGACACTTAAGACTCGCTTGCCACCTAATAGATTAACACCAATAGTACAAGAAAGATTTCGATTTTTCAGTTTTAGTTTATCCGTCCTATTTGGTTTAAGTTTAGTATTTGTTCTACTCTTAATGAATGCTGTTTTGTCTGAGCGTCAGAGTCGAGAAAAACTGGCGATTGCTAACGACAAACTGCGTCAATATGCTCTAAAAATAGAAAATCAAGCTACTTTAGAAGAACGCAACCGCATTGCTAAAGAAATTCATGATTCTCTAGGACATTCTTTAACTGCTTTAAATTTACAATTAGAAACTGCTCTCAAACTATCTAAATCGGATATTCCCAGAGCCATGACCTTTTTAGCCAGGGCTAAGGAACTAGGTTCTAAGGCATTACAAGATGTGCGAAACTCTGTTTCTACTATGCGATCACATCCTTTACAGTCACAATCTTTAGAACAGGCAGTTGGTATCTTAATAGAAGATTTTCAACGTGCCAATGGGATTTTAGCAACTTGTCTAATCTCCTTAGATGATGCCATACCCACGGAAATGAGTATTCCTATTTATCGCATTATTCAAGAATCATTTACAAATATTTCCAAATATGCCAAAGCATCATTAGTTCAACTAGAATTAACTACAACAGACAAAGCTGTAAAATTAATAGTTCAAGATAATGGTAGAGGGTTTGATGTTACTCAAAATACAACTGGCTTTGGTTTGCAAAGTATGCGCGATCGCACTTTAGCATTAGGAGGCGAATTTACAATTAAATCTGCTCAAAATTCTGGCTGTCAAATAATAGTTGATATTCCTTTAGCTAGGTGCAAAACATTATTAATGTCTTACTTACAGATGACCAAAGTTTAATTCGTCAGGGTTTAAGAGCATTACTAGAATTAGAAACAGATTTAGAAATAGTTGGAGAAGCAGAAAACGGTGAAATTGCGATTCATTTAGTGAAAGAACTACAGCCAGATGTGGTTTTAATGGATATCAGAATGCCCATTATGGATGGAGTTGCAGCAACAAAAACCATTCAAACCCATTTTCCGGCTACAAAGGTATTAGTATTGACATCATTTGATGATGATCTATATATCAAAGCTGGATTACAAAATGGTGGAATTGGTTATTTACTAAAAGATAAACCTTCAGAAGAATTAGCAGTTGCTATTCGCTCTGTTGATAAAGGATTTTCGCAACTAAGTCCAGGAATTGTTAAAAAACTTTTAACTCAATTTCCAACCACAGCACCCGACCCTGTAAAATCCATACCACCAAGTTTAGTCGAACTCACACCCAGAGAAAAAGAGGTTTTACGGTTAATTGCTAACGGTGCCAGCAACCGAGAAATTGCTCATACACTCTACATTTCTGATCTGAAGGAACAGTCAAAAATCATGTTACTAACATTTTAAGTAGACTTAATTTGCGGGATCGCACCCAAGCTGCTATTATTGCTAATACATTTTTATCTTATTTAGAACGGTAGACCTCTTGCAGAATTAATTTTATGTTATAAAAAGGGGTTGTCTTTATTTTAGCCAAAAGTTAGAGTTACACGGTTATGTTTGAATTAGCGAGCGCAAAGAACACCAAAAATACATAAAATCTAAAGCTCTCTATCATACCACAGAAACAATTTTGTAAGAGGTCTAGTAAATATCAAATTTTGATTTTGGATGTTCAGAAGCCTCAGTCAAACGATTTTGGATTGACTCCACAAAGAATAAATCCGGAGGCTTTTAGCATCCAGAAACGAATGGTCATTAATGAAACACCAACTACTCAGGAGTAAAGTTCAAAGACAACTCATGTATTCTGTATCTTATTATGTCAGGTTTATCAGAATTATTGCTAAAAACATATTTTTTGATTTCTATCAAATGTTATTTTATTTAGCATTAGCGACTATTGACAATTATTAATATGAATAAATATTTCTTAACAGTAAAGCAACAGGCAGATATTGTTTTCAATTCGCAATCTATAAATCAGTAGATGCTCATTTTAACTTAACTTATCTATAAGATGATTAACATCAACTTCAGTAAGTTTACGGTGTGATATTAATTCTGACTACTTGATAATTAAATCAATAGCAAATGAGGACAAAAGCATCCATTGAAACAGTGTCGTTATTGCTAAAACAAAAATTTGGTAACATAACTGGAAATGGTCATTAATTTTTCCCGCCTGCTTAGAGAAATCAGACCTAACTATTGGGTGACTAGTACCGCCGTGAATTCAAAACACAAAATTCAGTTACAAATTTATCCACCAACATATACTTACTGCTGTAATAGTTTAGCACTACTCAACCCCTAATGACTGACCGCTGTTGTAAATTGATTACTCACTCTCACATTTAAACCACAGGAAAATAATCATTATGGCAATTAACACAGAAAAACTGGGCATGATTTTGCAAAACTTTGTCGCTGCTACAACAGATATTCAAGGAGCGTCACTTGTTACTCCAGATGGTTTGCCTTTAGCAGCAAGTTGACCTGGTGGGATTGACGAAGAACGGGTATCAGCAATGTCAGCATCCATGCTGTCTTTAGGTGAAAGAATTGGTATTGAGTTAGCCGGCGCTGTTGAGCACATCTTTGTAGAAGGGAAAAAAGGCTTTGGCATATTAACTGGTTGTGGTGAAGATGCAGTATTCCTCGTTTTGGCTAGTGAATCCGCCAAACAGGGAGTATTAATGCTAGAAATCAAACTAGTTCTCCAAGAACTAAAACTAGTTTTGAACTAAATTATCCAAATCAAAGGTGACTCAATTGTAAGTTCCATTACATACAAATCCTAGTTAATCTAGGGAACTGTATAAGTAGAACATAAGTAGAACGACGTGAAAAAACAAAAGTATGTAACAAAATGTAAATTAGCCTGAAAACCCCTTCACTCTTGCCTTGTCATAAGGACAATTTTTAACGCCCACTTAACTTACCCACTAGAAACAAACTATCAAAGACATTTAGGAGCTTTCTCAAAATAGTGAATAATCAATCATTAATTTGTTTATTTAAGGAGTAAATAAACATGGAGACTATGAGGTTAATTGTCACGGGGTCAGTAGGTGCGGGTAAATCCACTTTTATTCGTTCCGTTAGTGAAATCGAAGTTGTAGATACAGATACACGTGCCACTGATGAAACAGCATTACCCAAACAAAGGTCTAACACACACCGATTGTCGCGGTGCATGGTCAGAGGAAGATGTGTACCTTGCCATTGGATACGTGAATGAAGACGAAAGACCTCCTATGGTTAGAGTCAATCCCAACCAAGGAGATTCTGTCGCAGAAGCTGTTATTGCGCTAGTAGAGCACTTAATGGAATGGAGAGTTGTCCAGTTTAATATATCTGATAGGTATTAATTTTTGAGGACTATTTGCTAAAAGCAATTAGATTTTCCAGAAGTTACATTTCGGAAAGAAAATTTATTCTGAATTAGTTCAATATTTACATATTTTTAATCATGAGATAAATTATGACTATTACTGGTAACTTTGCAGATTTTTCCTTACCTGAATTACTCCAGTTTTTAGATCAAGGGAAAAAAACAGGAATACTTAGCATTGAATTTCTAGCTGAAGAAAATGATAACAAGAAAAAGCAAGTTTATTATATCTGGCTACATCAAGGTCGTGTAGTCAGTGCTGCTGATAGTTTAGACCAACAAGGCTTAATATTAATGATTACTCAAAGAGGGTGGATCAGTGAGCGAGTAATTTCTAGAGTCACTCAAATTTCTTCTTGCTTCATTAGTTCACCATTGGGATTATGCTTAAAAGCTCAAGGATTAGTGCAACCAGAACAACTAAGACTGCTATTTAATAGCCAAGTTTTGCGACCAGTATGTGCCTTATACCAAGTCAAGGATACTATATTTAGATTTGAACCGACATCAACATTGCCTTTAGGGGAAATGACAGGTCTGAGTATGTCTGCAACTGAGGTCATATTAATTGGCTTGCGTGCGCTACGAGATTGGAAGGTTTTAGAAGAGAAGCTACTAGATCGAACTTCTGGGTTGTCAGCATTGATGCTCAAACAGACTAAGTTACAACTAAATGCTCAGGAGTGGCAAGTATGGGAATTTGTGAACGGACAAGTTTCTATACAACGACCCATAGTAAGGATTCAACACATTGCTTTCGGATTGATTGTAGTTTGTTTAGCAGAAGAGTATTTTATGCTTGCTGCTACACCCACTTATACCCTGGAAGAATCTCTTTCTACTTCCACTCCCACACTTACTTTTCCAGAACCAGTACAGGCAACTTTACCTGCAATCAAAGCCACTGAAAAGCCCGCAGAAAAGCCCACTGTTAGTCAATCAGTCCTCAAAAATTTAGTTGGTTTTCTCCGCAGTAAAGCAGCTTAATTTAAAAAGGTAATTTTGGTGTTTAACAGGGAACAGTAAACAGTAAACAATCAACAAATATTAAACAATACAAAAGGATTAGTTATGGCTGTAGAGCCTAACGCTTTTATGAAAACGACGGAAAGAAGAGTAGCTTTAACTTCTGAAGATAAATCTATTCTGAAATCCAACGCAGCTTGGGGACTAGAAAATGCACCAACAATGGCTGATCAATTCTATGCCTAATAAAACCGAAGTACGAATTCACCGCCTACATGAAACATTTATTCAATGGTTTCATCAAATGTTTACAGGTATAGATTATTGGGGCAAAACCTATGCTGATTGTCGTTGGCATATAGAACCTGTCCATGTCGAAATTGGTATTGCTCCTCAGCACGTAGTTCCAGCTATGGCAGTGGTGGTTCATGAAGTTGGTAAACAATTAAAAGCTGATGGAAAACCAGAAGAATTAAAAGACGTATTGGGTAGAATTTGTATGATTGATCTAGCTTTTATTAAGCAAGCTTATGTAGAAGTCTCATCATCTGCGGTACTTAGAGAAACTGGCTGGTCAGAAGCCTTATTCAAACGTCTTATTGCTACTGGTGCATCTAGTATGTAATACCAAGTTGCGTTCAAAGATATTAGTTTTAGTAAGGAGGGGTGCAGAGGATAAACATTCTTACCCCACACCCTACGTAAGCCCTGGATATATTTCTGGGACTTTATTTTATGCGAACAATTGTAGACATTCCTTTCTGAAAACTCCTTTTGTTACCTTTATATTTCTAAATGATTTAGCGATAACTTCCTCACAAAATATATTAATTTGTGCTTGATTAATGGTAATTAAATCTATAATTGAGGCACCATAAATGATTTCTGATATCTCCGTCCATACACAAGCCGTAGCACACATGGGACAAGGTTCACCAGTGGTATATCCAGTGGTATATATAGAATAACCATCTAAAGAAGGGTTTTTGAGTTTAGTGGTTAAATTGCGAATGACATTAATTTCTGCATGGGGAGAAGGATCGCTATCTTGGTTTACAGTATTATAAGTTGCTGCAACTACTTGATTATCTTTAACTATGACAGCACCATAAGCAGTATCTCATTTTTTTGCTTGTTCTATAGCCAGATGCATAAAATATTCTTGGTTTATCTTCACAGAATAGTTTATTTAGCAGAATAATCTCCGATAATTACGATAAAAGCGTATTTTGGCTGTTATGGTATGAATGAGTTAATTCATGTTTAGTTGTATGATGTTACTCAACCGAGCAAAAATAGAATTCTATTTGACAGACCTCGAAACACCAGTAGGTAAAGCAATTAATTTAACAATTGCTGGCTTAGTTTTAGTTTCATCAGGAATTTTTGTGGCGGAAACATATAATATTTCTGAAGATGCTCATTTAGAATTAAGAACTTTAGATAATTGTATTTTAATTATTTTTGCTGGCGAATATCTACTGCGATTATGGAGTGCAGAAAATAAAACCAAGTATATTTTAAGTTTTTATTCAATCATCGACTTAGTAGCTATATTACCCTCTTTTATTGGGTTTGTAGATATCAGGTTTATCCGCTTATTACGATGGTTTAGAATTTTACGGTTAATTAGATTTATAGATAGTAAATTTTTATTTGGCAGTATCAGCAGCGAAGATGGCGTAATTTTCGCACGAATATTATTTACTTTGTTTGCAATTATTTTTGTTTATTCTGGCTTAATTTATCAAGTTGAACATACAGTTAATTCCGAAAATTTTGCCACTTTTCTAGATGCTTTTTATTTTTCAGTTGTGACAATGACAACTGTAGGATTTGGTGATGTGATACCAATTTCTAAATTAGGCCGTTTGCTCACAGTTTTAATGATTTTAACAGGAGTAGCCCTGATTCCTTGGCAAGTGGGGGATTTAATTAAGCGGTTGGTGAAGAATGCGAATCAGGTGGAGACAGTTTGTTCTGGTTGTGGTTTGGCTTTTCATGATACAGATGCGGAATTTTGTAAAAGGTGTGGTACCAAGTTACCTGTGAAAAAGATGGAATAAATGTTAGAGGTTGTTTTCAAAGTCTCTAATGGTGTGTCAAATATTTTCAGATCGCGTTTAAGTTGCAAAGGAATAGCTTACAGATGACAACTTGAACAAACATTCTCGCAGCTAAAGGAGAAAATTAAGCAAACATCCTTTGATACTCCTTCTACCTTCGACTACAGCTTAGTAGTAGCACTCTTTGGCATTCCTGCACTTGCTGGTAGTTCCTATGACTTATTAGATAAAGCATTCTTTCCCCAAACATACTCTCAAGTAAGTAGTAGTTCTTGCAGTAGTAGTAGTTCTTGCAGTAGTAGTAGTTCTTGCAGTAGCAGTAGTTCTTGCAGCAGTGGTAGTTCCTATGGTGGTGGTGGAGATTAGAAACCATGCTATCTCATTTACCAAAATGAGGTGTGGGGTTAGGTTTTCATCAACCATTCAAAAGCGATTTATTGCTTCATCGTGAACAGGTTGATTTTTTGGAAATTGTGGCCTAAAATTATCTAGATGCACCACCAGACAAACAGCAGGATTTAGAATTACTCGCGGCACATTTTCCTATTATTCCCCATGGCATTAATTTATCATTAGGCGTTGGCATAAACTAAATTATTGATGCAAGCAAAACTCAGTCTATCACCTTCAACATCAATACTTCTTTTGTAGCGAATTTCCCCATGATGAAAGTCTAGTTCAAAGTTACCAATAATCATGTCAGAATTTGCCATTGCTTGTCGTTGAGATTTTGGGGCTGTCACAGGACAAACCGAGTAAAATACAAATTGCTGCTGTTGTTCTCTGGCTTTAGCACAGCAATTCCATCTACCATTCTTACCTTGATAAGTTATATATAAAACTGGCTCTTCAGCAAACTGACTGAAAAGCCAACCATTTTTTTTAAAGAAGTTGACTATACCCGAAAAAATAGTTTCGCTAGTCGTAAATTCATCTGTTGTTTCAAATATATCTTCAGCTCAATTTTCCAGAACATTGTTTATTTCCTCCACAGCTCCGAAAATCATGGTTTGAACCATTTCCGAAATATTCTCAGCCAATTCTTCAAAAGAATTGGTCATTCCTTCTAAAGTTTGAGCCATATTTTTAGCAAAACTTTCTGAGAAATTGTTATTAGTCCATTCCTTAATAAGGATGTTTCGATGCCCTCAGGGTTTCTTTATAAAAGATTTTGGCTATCTATTTGATGTGAGCTTCTAAAACTTTTTTATCTTCTGCTTTCATTGTTTTAAACCATACTCTCTGATTCCCATAATTTTCTCAGTTATGGACAGCATTCGTATAGTCCCCCCTTAATTCCCGAGGCATCATCGCGAATTATTTTTCCTTTCTTTCATCTTCTTGCCAAATTGGGATGCTCCCTCTTTGAATTTGAGTATAGTCTCCATATCTGCTGCTAAACAGATGCTCTATCACACTTTCAACACCTGTATTCTTGGCCATATCCAGTTCCTCTTTAGTTACACCCAGTAGAAGATTCCAATAAAATATACCTCTAAAAAGAGGAAAATACTCTGGAAAGGCGTTTGGAGCTACAATTAAGAAACCACTCAGGTCACTTCTAAGTATTATGTTTAAATGTTGTTCAGAAATTCCTTGAAGTTGACCACTACTCTTACACGAAAAAAGATCGCGGATTTTATTTCCATCAATTTCTCTGTATGATGAGACGATTTCAAGGGGACATTCTTTTTAATGAGATAAGTGGGTTTTTAACAAACCTTCATTTGGCCATTCACGGTTATAATAAACCACTCTATCAATTTTGCCATGTCCTATCAACTCAGCAAAGTCAGGGGTATTTTCAACAAAGTGACAAGCCACATACAAACTTCTTTTTAAAGCTTCTGAGTATGATATCTCTTCTTCTTCGTTGAAGACTTGAGACTCAAAATACTTGATATTAGTCATACTATATACAAAAACATACTGATATTACATATCATGAGTAGCGTTAAACCGCCAAGATACCTTCTCTAAATTACTGTAAGAATTCAGGTGGTGGGGTATTGACAAGTGTGATAGGTGAGCCAGAATATAGCAGTTATGGAAAAGAACCTGCCACCAAAACTAGACAGAGAGATATTGAAGGAGTTGGCAACAGAGCAACTGGTAGAGGGAGCATCCACTATTGGAAGATACACAAGTTTTAGGAGAATATAAGGATAAACAAGTGTGGATTAGCAACCATGAACCAGGATAAAAAAGAACGGCTCAAAGCCTGCTTAGAAGAATTGCCAACATTGTTAGACAAAAGTTAGATAACAGACCTGGAAGGCATAGAAAAAACAGTAAGGAGTCAAATATTAGAACTGGTAAGTCCAGA
>CAKZGI010000276.1 GCA_936914905.1 uncultured Trichormus sp.
TCTAGGGTATAGATATTATTGGCACTCTTACACCTTATTTAATCCACTTTCCTTACAAAATAGTGCTTCCACCAGGCTACACCAACAAAGTTCAAAATGAATACGGCGTTAGCTTTTCAGTGATTTAGAATGGTAGGATTATTTACGCTGTACTGTACTAGCTGATAGTAAGTAGAACGACGTGAAAAAACAAAAGTATGTGACAAAATGTAAATCGCGCTGAAAACCTCTTCACTCTTGCCTTTTACCCCTTACCTACCTACGCGAGTAATTATGGCTTAGACCACACAAGCTATCAGGAATCAAACCTGATTCCTATATATTGATTGATAACTATTCTTATGGTAATTTCTCTAATCACAGTAACTACTACTGTATTTCCTAATACATCAAAAGTCTTATTGATAGATAAATTGATTTGATAATCTTCAGGAAAACTCAATAATCTCAATCCTTCTCTAATCATTATATATCTTAATATATTGCCATCTACTACAACTTAATCTTTGCATATACGTAACGACTAAACTTGTTGCAATATCATCAGTATTAAGGATTTTATTAATCGGAGAGCTGAGTTCGGAGAGCTGAGTTTAGCAACAAAAATATTGTATCCTTTCGGTAAATCCAGTCTATGTTCTCTTTTTCTCACTTTTTACCATCTTTATTTACTAGTTACTGAATATCTTTAGGAAGTTCATATTTCAAATAACCTTTATTTGCTAAAATAGCTAAGATTAGTTTTAAATTTTTATGCTGATAAAATATCTCAATTTCATCTAAATTTAATCCTATTCCATGTATCCAGTGAATACCCTTTTTAGCAGACCACTTTTTTCTTCTCCTGTGTTTTACTAATATCGTTCCTAGACAAATTTAAAGAAATAGGACTTGTTGTAGTTACAGTTATATAAACTCTTGTCCTATCTTGAGGAATACCAAAACCTTTAGCATGCAAAATTGCACAGGTTACTTGATAACCTAATTATTTTAAATTCATCAAAATAGTTGTTAATGTTATACCACCACCATGTTCAACTAAACCTTGAACATGTGACAATCAAAAGTCAAAGGGTAATTTGTCTTTTCAAATACGTTCAATTTCCAAAAACAAAGTTCCCCTAGTATCTGAAAATCCTTGTTTTATACCTGGATTACTAAAAGGTTAACAGTGAAAACTAGACAATCAAATATCAAAATCTGGAATTTATTGACTAGATATTTCAGTAATATCACTCAAGATTTTATTATTTCATTTTAGGAGAATTTTTGTTGATAAACTTGAATAGCTGTAGATATTATTTGTGATATAAGAACATATTTGCTTTTAATTACTAAAGATTTACAAGCTTTTTCTAAGCCTAATCTCATTCCTCCAATACCGGCAAATAAATTGATAAGTTTTATCAATAACTAGTGGCTTAAACGGGTCTCTGTCTCTTCTTTTAAGAAGATATATGTTTTTGAACCAATACCTTAGCCAAAATGAGAGGCTACAAAAATTGTAGCAGGATCGGCAAAATTAAACACACATAAGCTTCTCGCTTAAAAGGTAGTTTGGATCTCAAAGCCTTGTAGGAAACGTGTAAGGAATTTCTAAGACTTGTTGTTTTTACCAAGTCTCAAAGAAATAAATGGGATTTAATGCTTAAAACATCATTGACTCACCCTCCTAATTTAGCGAAGGTATTGTTGAACAGGTTTACTTTTTATAAAGTGATTATGAAATTACCAAATGATAAAAATCGAGCACATAGCAAAAAATAATTTATTCAGGTTCCAGTCTCTGAATAAATTCCTTAGTTAATTTCATCAGAGTATCATGACCATCACTATATTTTTGTTTATAGGTCAAATTATGATAAAAATTTAACCTTTCTGCAATTTTCACTATTTGTGAAATTTTAGTATGAAAGATAGGAGGAATAAAAGGATTAATCATCATTAGATCTAAAGTCTCTACATGTTAAACTATATAACTATAACGAGAAATTACAGTACCTATAGATTGTAATGTATAGTGATAATCTTGATGGTAAATTTATTTACCCTAATATTATTTTCAATCTAGAAACTGCCATCTGGCTGGGTATACAGGGGATTGAAAAATAATTATTTACCTTTAAAAGTACTGTTAATATTGGGGGGAAAGTCTATTACAATAGAATTATAATGAGCTGATGATAGTTGAATGAATTGAAATAATGTCACCATTGATCCTGCTATTAAATCATCTTCAATAGTAAATAATCTGGGACTACTATGCATTAAATGTAAGTAATAGAAAGGATTATTGATTCTGACATTAGAAACATCATTTTTGACTATATAACTATAGTCTTCAATATATATTTTCACCAATAAATATTCAGCTTTCTGAAATGGAAAAGGTAATGTTAAACCAGGACTAATATATTAATATTGCTAAATACCTTATTAGATACTAGCATTAGTTAAGTTACTTAGAGCATCTAAATCAATAACTAAAATCCGTTTATTATAGATGCTATCCCCTGCTAGATATTCAGCTAAAGCTATAACGAGGTCCGTTTTTCCAACGGCACCTTTGATATTACAAATACTAATTATTAAATACTAATTATTTTGGCTGTCATATTTTTGGGTAGATGCGGACATCTTGCTAATTATATATTATTTTTAATTTTTTCATTAAAAGTGAATATTTATTATGTAATATGAAATTAAGCAAACTCGGATCTGATTCTCATATCTTTTGCAAAGTTACAATTATACTTAATACCCAAATAAAAGAAGATTAGTCTGGCAAAATTCATTTATTTTATGCTAAATACCAATATTCTACACAATTGATTTACAATCACCATCAAGCTCACTGGAAGGTTAAATGTCCATTTCATCCAGAACGCGATAAAATTTCTCATGGTAGTATTTTAGATACTGCTGGAGGAGTTATAGGAGGTGATCGCTTATCTTTAGAAATCCACCTCCAACCCTATTCTCAAGTTTTAATCACTGCCCCAACCGCAAATAAAATCTATCGCACTAACGCCTTATAAACAAGACACAACATAAATATTTAAATTGAATAAGGTGCTTGCTTATAATATTTACGCTAAAAAGCGATTGTATTTGAAGGTGTAGTTTACCCTCAAGATTTGCGAGTGTAATTAGGAAAAGACACGAATTTTTTAGGATGGGAAATTACAAGATTAGGAGGAACAGCCAGAGGTGAGAAATTTTTAGATGGAGAAATACAATTGCAGATCGAAATATGCTAAAATAATCAACCATTATGGATTAATAGATAAATCATACCAGGTAACAAACAAATACTTCATAGCCCTCATGGTTTAGGATAAAACCCAATTATTGGTACTTGAGTATTTATTGGTTTTCCTATATATGAAGAAATTATCGAACAAGGACATTCTTTAATTATTCAAGCCATCTTTTCTAGAGTAACTCACTTAGAATATAGACCTTTGTGTAGATATCGTGGTAGTTAGAACTCTTGCAAAATTGTTTATATAGTATTATCAAGAGTTATAGCCTTTATGTATTTTCGGTGTTCTTTGTGCTCGCTAATTCGAACATAACCGTGTAACTCTAACTTTTGGCTAAAACAAAGAAAACCCTCTAATATAACAGAGGATGAATTCTGCAAGAGGTCTATTCCACATCTGAAGTCAGAAAATGGTCTACAAATATTTGGTAAACACGAGTATCTTGTTTAAACCGTGGTAATTGTATACCAAGAGTATGACAGATATGAAAGAGATAAAGAGAAATCATAAATGCAACTTACCCTCCGAGAGAAAGACAGATTAATAATCTGAAGAGCCCCTTTAGTAGCTAAGAGAAGAAAAAATAGAGGATTGAAATTAGATTATCCCTAAGTGGTTACCTTTATTTGCGCTGCAACTTTAGAAGGTGCAAGATATGGACAAACTGTAGCAGAATTAATGAGTTATGGAACAACTTTATTAAAGTGTGATCAAATCATAGAAGCTCTATCGGAAATGATATATGAAGTCGAAGTGGAAGCAACATTCCCTGACGGAACAAAGTTAGTAACTGTACATAATCCAATTCGTTAATTGTCGCGCCAAGACGCAAATGGCACAAGTCTAAGATACTAGGCGGAATCATAATTCCAAAAGGAGACATTTAACTTAGGGCAGACCATCCAACTACAAAATTAATAGTAGCAAATACATGAGATAGACCAATTAAAGTTGGTTCACATTTCCACTTTTATGAAGTCAACAAGGACCTACATTTCGACTGAGAAAAAACACGAGGAATGAGATTATATATCCCGGCTGGTACAGCCGTGAGATTTGAACTAGGAGAAGAAAAAGAAATCACCCTCATCCCCATAGTTGGTAGCCGCTAAACTTACGGACTCAACAACAAAGTAAATGGAAACCCCTAAAAACTTCTACGTTACTCTGTGTTAAAAAAAGGGTAAAATATACCCTACAAAATTAATTGGTATACTTACTCCAAAACTTATGGACCAACACTAGGAGACAAAATCAGATTAGCAGAAACCGAATTCTTTACAGAAGTTGAACAACACCTTACTAATTATGAAGACGAAGTCAAATTCAGAGGAAGAAAATTAATTGTAGACGGGATTGGATAATCTCCAATTTCTAATGCTGATAGTGCAGTAAACTTATTAATTACTAATGCTTTGATCCTTGATTAGTCGGGTACTATTAAAGTTGATTTTTTTATCAAAAACGGTAAAATTCACGAAATTTGGAAAGCTAGAAATGCCTATATTCAAGACAATCTAGATATCATTATTGTTCCAGGAACCGAAGCTTTAGTCACCGAGGGAATGATTTTGACTGCGGAGGTAATAAATAAGCATATTCATTTTATTTGCCCCCAACAAATAGGAGTCACAATTGCTTCCGGTATTACTACCATGATAGCTGGCCGTAGAGCCCCAGCCAAAGGTACAAATGCTACAATTTGTACTCCAGGACCTTGGAATATTTACCGAATGCTACAAGTAGTAAATGCCTTTAGTGTCAACCTAGGATTTTCAGGTAAAGGTAACACCAGTCAACCTCAAGGACTAGTAGAACAAATCGGATGTGGGGCCATGGGGTTAAAACTCCATGAAGACTGGGTAACAACATACACCATAATTGATACTTATTTAACCGTAGCCGATGAATATGCTGATGAATATGATGTGTAAGTAGGTAATTCACATTGATACTTTGAATAAAGCCAGTTGTATTGAAGATACAATATGCTGCTTTTAAACATCGCGCTATTCATACTTACCATATAGAAGAGTCAGGAGTAGGATACACACCAGACATTATTAAAGTGTGTGGACAACTTAATGTTTTGCTATCTTCCACTAACCCCACTCGTCCCTACACCCTCAACACCTTAGATTAAGATTTAGATATGTTAATTATATGTTAACATCTTTATCGCAGTATTCTGGAAGATGTGGCTTTTGCTGAGTCGCGCATACGTTAATAAACTATTGCTACTGAGGATATTTTGCACGATTTAGGCGCATCTAGTATGATCTCTTCCGATTCTCAAGCGATGGGAAGACTAGGAGAAGTAATCATTATAACATTCCAAACAGCCCATAAAATGAAAATACAATGGGGAAGGCTCCCTGGAGATAGTTCAGCTGATAATCTTCGCGCTAAATGATATATGGCTCAATACACTGTTTATCTGGCAATTACTCATGGTATTTCTGAGTATGTTGGTTCTGTCGAAGAGGGAAAAATCGCTGATTTGTATTTATGGAATCCAGCATTTTTTGGTGTCAAGGCAGAATATAGTGATTAAAGGAGGAATTATTGCTTGGTCAAAAATGGGTGAAGCTAATGCTAGTATTCCTACTCCTCAAGCTGTCCATACCGGGCCCATGTTTGGCAGTTCTACCAGTGCGCGTCACGCGACATCATTCACTTTTATTTCTCAAGCAGGTTTAGAAAAAGAAATTCCCCAAATGTTAGGGTTACAAAAGTCAGCTGTTGCTGTTTCGGGAACTCGGCAAATTACTAAGATTGAAGTTGACCCAGAAACCTACGAAGTTCAGGTAGATGGAGAGTTATTTACTTGTGAACCAGCAACGGTTTTACCAATGGCGCAAAGATACTTTTTGTTTTAGGTTATAACTGAATAATCTACCAATTATAATACAGGCTGACCCCTATTTCCTCAACAGTCCCTGATGTTCACACTTAAAACCATGCTGTTGCCAACTGTGTATATCTACATCCACCAGTTTTGTTACCTGTGAGCATTGGGGTTGAATGACTTGACTGAGGAGCGCCCAAAACAAACTACGTATTATATCTAACTCAGTCTTTATCCAAGATTCTCGATTACCAGGAATACCAATTTCGCTGACTATTTCAGTTTCCACCCAAATTCCATGAGCGCCTAAGATAATCTGTGCCATCAACTTGGCTCGGAAGGAATGAGTACCGGAAGTAATTAATTTTACTTTACTTACTCTCCAACTTCGCAAAATTGGTAAACCATTATAAAAATTGTCAAAGGTAGAATGAGCACAATTTTCTAACCAAACCTTTTCTAGGTCTGCTGCTTCCCGCTGAAAAATGATCCAAATACATGGATTTGGAGAACCTTGAGAAATTAAAATCGGGATTTGGGGATATTGTTTTGCTAGTTGGGCGGCATGAATTTCTCGGCGAATACTACCCCCTAGTACAAAAAAACCATCTACTGGCCTTGAGGAAGCATAAACTAAGGCTATAGTGGTGAAAGTCAACCAACTAAACAAGATAAAACACAACCCAAAAACAATATTTTGTAACAACTGCCACAACTTTCTAAATCTACCCTTCAAGCAAATAGACAATTTGACAGTAAATCTCTCCTTCATAACATAGGAAAATAAACTTTATTATCTAACTAATAGAAAATCCTGTCATCAAGTCAACAAAGTGCTATCTTAAGAAAAGAATTTAAGGTTTAAAGATGAAGCAGTAACTAGTATAACTATTTTGCTGTGGTTGTTTTTACAGTGAACCCAGGAAAACCAAAGGTTTATTTTGAATGAAAAGACAATAGATTAGATTACTCATCCTTTACAAAGGAAGAAAACGATGGACTAAGCATAGCTGAAATTAGGGTATGAGAACTTAAAAGTCTCGGGAAAAACTGATTGCTAAACTTTCAAGAATACAAATATTCCAGCTGATATACATGAACCAATCTGCGAAACGTTACTCACCGCTCCAAGCAGCCTTAATTGGTGGAGCTATCGCAACAACTGCCACTATATTTGGTCAAGCTTGGACTCGGTGTGTTCATGCTGCTTTACAAGATAGTCCTAAAGCGTTAGTTGACCAAGTATGGCAACTGGTGAATCGTGAATATGTTGATGGCAAATTTAATCAACAAGATTGGCAAGCAACCAGGCAGAGCCTATTAAGCAAAGACTATACTTCCAATGATCAAGCTTATGTAGCCATCCGCGAAGCGCTCCAAAAATTGGGAGATCCATACACACGGTTTATGGATCCCAAACAATTCACAGCCTTGACTACTCAAACATCTGGGGAAGTTTCTGGGATTGGTATTCGTATGGAAATCAATGAAAAAACTAAGCGATTAACCGTTGTCGAAGCTATAGAAAATTCTCCTGCGGTGAAAGCTGGTCTTCAGTCAGGTGATGAGATTTTAGCAATTGATGGTAAAAGCACTCTCAAAATGAAAGTGGATGAGGCATCTAATTTAATTCGCGGTAAAGCTGGTACTGGTATAAATTTGCGGCTAGGACGACCAGGAAAAAATGAGTTTGATTTGAAGCTGACAAGGGCAAATATCGAACTCCCTACTGTGAATTACACCCTTAAACAAGAGGAGGGTCGTCGGATTGGCTATATAAGACTGCGGGAGTTTAGCGCCCACACAGCTGATCAAATGCGTCGAGCTATTCACAATTTGAACAACGAAAAAGTTGATTCTTATATATTAGATTTGCGAGGAAACCCAGGTGGTTTGTTGCAAGCCAGTATTGAAATAGCACGGATGTGGCTAGATAATGGTGGCATTGTCAAGACTGTAGATCGTGTGGGAGGTAGTGAAGAAACTACAGCCAATCGCACGGCTTTGACAAATCGACCTTTAGCTATTCTCGTTGATGGTAATTCCGCTAGTGCTAGTGAAATTCTCACTGGGGCTCTCAAGGATAATAAACGGGCGTTAGTTGTCGGTAGTCAAACTTTTGGTAAAGCTTTGGTGCAGTCAGTACATGAACTTACTGGTGGTTCTGGGTTAGCAGTGACTATTGCTCACTACTACACCCCCAAAGGTACGGATATCAATCACAAGGGCATTACACCTGATATTCAGCTAGATTTAACGGAGGCTCAAGAACGTCAGTTAGCTACTAATCCAGATCTAATTGGGACTGTCAATGATCCACAATATACCCGTGCTATTGTTGCTCTCTGTAATACAAAGTTTGCCCAACCTCTGACACCTCCTCAAAGTTCTCAACCTCTCAGCATTCGACCTGGAAATTTGAAATTTTAAACTTTGTTTCTAGGTTTTCATGTATTTCCTGTAACTGATTCAAATCCCACTCTTAAGAATAAAGGGTGGGATTTGTTTGGAAATTTAAGATCTTGGATTTCGGATTGAGAATAATAAAACTGAAATAGAGACTTTCTACCTACTTACTAATATATAATTAGTAACTTCAGTTAGAGAACATTAGATTATGAATCATCAGTTAGTTGATGTAAATACTACCCAAAGGTTTCTACCCAAGGTGTCCGTGGTAATTCCTATTTATAATAGTGAAGCAGATTTACCAGATTTGCTGAGTTGTCTATTTTCGCAAACTTACCCAAAAGAGCAGGTAGAGTACTTATTAGTAGATAATAATAGCAGCGATCGGACCCTCCCCATTCTACAAAAGACGGCTGAAGATTCTCCCATCGCTATCCGTCCTTTAAGTGAAAACAATATTCAAAGTTCCTACGCAGCCCGCAACACAGGCATCAAAGCTGCTACTGGTGAAATAATCGCCTTTACTGATGCTGACTGTCGTCCCCAATCCCAATGGTTAAATAAATTAATTCAGCCCTTTATAAATTCAGATGTGGTAATTGTTGCTGGTGAAATTGTGGCATTACCAGGTACAAGTTTATTAGAGAAATTCGCTGATAAACAAGAAACCTTATCTCATAAACATACCCTTACCCATAAGTTTTGTCCCTATGGACAAACCGCAAATTTAGCAATTCGTCATCATATTCTTAGCAAATCAGGCTTATTTCGTCCCTATCTTACGACTGGTGGAGATGCAGATATCTGTTGGCGCATTCTTAATGCTACTCTAGGTAAGTTAGAATTTGTGGATGATGCCATTGTTAAGCATCGAAACCGCGTTACTATGAAGGACTTAGCCAGTCAATGGCAACGCTATGGACGTTCAAATCGTTATTTACATGAATTACATGGTATAGAACTAACGAGAGAAATAAAAAGCAAAGAATACATTTATATTTTACTACGTTGGTTATTAAAAGAAGTACCAAAAATAAGCATTAACAACATGATTGGTCAGGCTATTTTCGAGGATTTGTTAAATACTCCTCTTGGCTTATTTACCTCTAGAGAAAGAAGTTTGGGGCAAAGAAAAGCCAAGTTACCAGAAGATGCTAGAATTATCGAATGGTTATAGAATCCGAAAATTGTTGATGATCGAAAGTTGGTTTTGCAGTAGTGATTTTTTTATGCCTTTATAGATACGTAAAATCGGAACATAATCTTCGATATACGTTTTCATAAGAAAATAGGCTGAAAACACCTATGCGTGGCGTTAGCCATATTTGTGATGAGTTAAGGCTAAAAGTCTTTTGTCAGGAGGCTGTGAGAGAATTATTGAGAATAACTACTCAGTCGGACGTTGCAGATCAGGAAAAGGAGTGACAATTAACTTAACATTTGCCTTTCGCTTCTATTTTAGAATACCTAAATCTCGATTTATAGGGTCAGTATAATATTTAATTATAGGGTCAGAAAAATATTTAACAGGATTCTATTGCCTTACCTTTTTGATGAGTCGTAGTAGAATGATAAAGACCATGATACATCATTTCTAATGAAATCTCATCAAAAGGTAGAGAAAGTTTATCTGCTACGGCATTACCTAGATCTACCAAAACACCATCAAATAACTACTTTACCCAAATTTGTAATTTAATTTCACTGATTGAACCTGTCCATAAATAACTTAAACCCAAGAGTCTTTTGACCGTATTAAAAGCATCTTCAATTCACCTTGACTAACTTTTGTGGGATTACACCACAGAAAACCATCTCTAGCTAACATTCTTGTCACTTCTCTGACTCCTCCTATATCTCGCCACAGTAAGGTCAACACCGCACCCATCATCAACGGTAAATTCAGTATCCGTTCTCTGAGTCCTAGTTTTCGGTAGTAATTTTCTTGATTTGTAATGGCTGGTGTCAGTCATCTTTCCAATTGCTCGCCTATTACTTCATCTTCTACCGTTGGTCTCTATTTGTTCTTGCCGTGGTCTCGATTAGTTTTTCGGCTGCTTGTCATCGCTTGTCTCAATCGCTCAATTATGTGTCTACACTGAGTTGATTGCGATTTTTGACCTATCCAAATACCACGTTTGACAATTTCTTCTTTTTCTTAACTTGTCACCAATGCGTTAGCAATAGTGAATAACTCAAAACCCGAAAAGTTTTGAGGGACAAACGTATTTTACGTCTGGGGATGGAAGCTAACAGCAGGATTTATCCTGCATTGATATTCTAATTGATTACTTGAATCTTTGTAAAAAAATAGCTAGAACCAACTCCAATAGTTCCTCCGATAAGGCTAGATTTTCCTATATCTACCAAAAGTTCTCGTTGTTTGCTTCTGCGACTTGATATTACTTATTTGATAAGTAGGTAGACACAAATAAAGATAACTATACTTTTGTTTGTAACAAAATGTAAATTACTTGAAACCCTTGCGATTACTTGATTCCGCTTTGCTGCACTCGCCATGATATAGTTATAAATTTTTCCGCCCACCTAACTTAGCAGAAATGTGTTCAATACCTTCGGTGGAAATGTTGTTTTGTTAACAAAAGCAAACAGTCTTGATTGTGTCTGCTACTGTTCTAAACAGTTCTGAATGAGTCATATTTTGGCCCAGGTGAGTTTATTTCTTGTTACTAGCCTATATTCACGCAAATATACATAAGTATACTTAATTACGTAAGCGATACAATTTAAAATTGTCACCTTAATTTAAGCACATTCTAAGTGTAGGTCGGTATCGATACAACTCATTAACAGGATTTGCATCAGATATGCGCATCCCCAATACCCAATCCAGACCAAATTTCGCTAAAGTTAGATAAAGGTAAATTTATAGGAATTTCCGATGTCAGCACAACTGTTACTGGTAGATGACGAACCGGGATTGAGGGAAGCCGTGAAAGAATATTTACAAGAAAGCGGTTTCAGCGTTCAAACTGCCAGTAATGCCCGTGAAGGTTGGGACATGATGCAGCATACTATACCTGATTTAGTGATTTCTGATATTATGATGCCCCAAGTTGATGGTTATCAGTTCTTAAAGCAAATGCGAGATGATCAGCGTTTTCAAGCTTTACCTGTGGTATTTTTAACAGCTAAAGGCATGACAGGTGATCGCATTCAGGGCTATCAAGCTGGTGTTGACGCTTATCTACCTAAACCCTTTGATCCTGATGAACTGGTGGCCATAGTTGAAAACTTACTCGTGCGTCACACTGTAAAAACACAGGTAGCTAGTGAAGATACGGAAAACATGGATATTGCTAAATTAGCCCATGAAATTTCCAAAATCAAAGATTTATTAAGTCCCAGAAATGCAATTACTCAAACCCCTCCTCCATTCAAAATAGATTTAACTCCCAGAGAACAAAGTGTTTTAAATCTAGTAGCTGAAGGTTTAATGAACAAGGAAATTGCACGTCGCTTAGAAACCAGCGTTCGCAACGTAGAAAAATACGTCAGCCGTTTATTTAGTAAAACTGGTACGAATAGCCGTACAGAATTAGTGCGTTTTGCCCTAGAACATGGACTAGCTAAATGATATTATGTTGTAATGTCCGATTAAAGGTTGATCATTTTTGTTTAGGTTAGTACAGTAAGGTGTAAACAAAGCAACAATTCTAAATCACTGAAAGGTCCACGCCGTATACAGCGTATAGATTTTAAATCTTGTTAGCGCAGCCTCCTGGAAGCACTATTTTATTTTGTTAGCTTAGCTCTTCTGAAAGAAGGATTTTTAATTCACGGCGGTACTAGTGATTGGTAATAGGAAAAATCTATACTCTGAGCTTCTGATTAAACAAAAGAATGAGGTTTCGCGCAAAGGCGCAAAGTTTAAAATTTTGGATTTTCCAATTTCTTAATGCTAACTCAGTAATAGCGAGTTTATGATTGCACCCAATTCAAACACAATTGACGGAAATCTTCACCCCTTGCTTCAAAATTAGGATATTGGTCAAAACTCGCGCAAGCTGGAGATAATAACACAACTGACGCTTGATATTGTTTCGCTAACTCTGCGGATTTCGGTACAGCTTTTGCCATTGTTTCGATAATTTCAAAGTTAGTATATCCCACTTCTTCTAGACGTTTAGCAAATGTAGGTGCAGCATTACCAATTAATAAAACAGTAGCAGCTTTAGCTTGAATTTTATTTAACCAGCCTGTATCATCTCCAGCTTTTGCTTCACCACCAGCAATTAAAATGGCAGGACTCTTTACAGATGCTAAACCCACTTCAGCCGCATCATAATTAGTGGCTTTACTATCATTAATAAAATCAATTCCTTCCCATGTGCAGATATGTTCTAACCGATGGGTAACACCAGGAAATTCATGGACTGCATGGGAAATTGCTTCAATATTAATTCCTCCTAACCTGGCTGCACCTACTGACATTAGAAGATTTTGTTGATTGTGTTCTCCTACCATTCGCAAAGCAGAAACTTCTACAATTGGTTGAGATGTAGAAGCTGCAGATAATTTTTCTATTACCCAGCCGTTTTCTATATAAAAGCCTTTCTCACCTATTAGAAAATCTGCTCCTTTCACAGTTGTCCAATAAGCATTATCCCAATGATTTAATCCTACTTTGTTTAAAACAACGTCATCACCGTTAAATATTTGTAAATGAGAATTATTTAACAATCTGGCTTTAATATTGTAGTAATTTTCTAAGGTTTTATGACGGGCTAAGTGATCTGGTGTGAATGTTGTCCAAATACCAATGTGGGGAGAAAGTGTAATAGAAGATTCGATTTGATAACTGCTGAGTTCTCCAATAATCCAATCTGGTTTTTGTACTGATAAAGCCACTTCACAAGCAGCCAGACCGATGTTACCACAGGCAGGAGCGTTCAATCCTCCGGCTTGAAAAATGGCGGCAGTTAGTGACGTAGTAGTAGTTTTACCATTTGTCCCGGTAATGGCTACCCAAGGGATATTTTGCAAATGTCGCCAGGCTAGTTCCATTTCACCAATGGTTTCAATGCCTAACTCTCGAGCTTTGACTAATATAGGAATGTCCCAAGGTACACCAGGGCTAACAACTATTAATCTTGGTAAGATTTCACTCTCTAGGTCTGGTGTATTACTTAATTTAACGGGAATTTGTTCGTTAGCAAGTTCTTGTTGTTGTTGCAGGAGGTTTGGAGAGGTGGTGCAATCGCTTAATTCCACCTCCCAGCCTTCCTGTTTCAACAATCTTGCCGCAGCAATACCGGACTTTCCCAATCCAATCACAACAGCTTCTGGCATAGACTGTGTAGCATCCCTGGTTAAGCTACCCTATAGTAGCCTTAATCGGCAAAAATTACACCTGTTTCTATTATCTTGTGCTACAGATTTTTGACGATCGCCCCAAAGTCAGCTAAAATACGGGCGTGATTACGAAGTAATCCCAGTAAATTTAACCGATTTCTTTTAATCTCTGGATTTAGATCCATCACTAAAACGCTATCTTCACCATCAAAGAATTTACTCACGGTGGGAGCAATTTTTTCTAGTGCGGTTATTAATAGTTGATAGTTGCGGGTTTGTTGTGCTACTTGGGTTTGGGGTACTAACTCAACCAAGGCTTTGTAAAAAGCAGATTCAGAAGGTTTTTGGAACAATTCGGGTTTAACTACCGCTCTTGGTTCTAACTGCTGGAAGTCTAAATTACCTTGTGCAGCCAGACGAGTAGAACGGTTGACAGTTTCGTAGATTTTATCTAATGTACCATTCTTGCGGATTTGTTGTAAGTAAAGGGCGCGATCTCGCAGATCTAATAAATCCTTTAATGCCCGTTCTGTATATTCTGGATCATCTTCTCCCAATACAGCATTGACTAAATCATAATCTATTTCGTCAATAAATATTTGTACTTCTACTTCTTGAAATAGAGTGCGAATTCGTTGTATAAAAAAGTCCTCTAATACTTTAATTAGTGAGTCTCCATCTTTGTTAAAAGCTGCCGCAAAGTCTGTCGCTGTTTGCTTTAGCAGAGCTGCTAAATCAAGTTTCAAACCATCTTTATAGTCTTCCTGATTTGAATCAGAAGATTGTGACCAAATAATCTTAACTATTGCATTAGCTGCCCTTCTTAAAGCAAAAGGATCTGAGGAACCTGAGGGTTTTAAACCTAAACCGAATATACTTACTAAAGTATCTAATCTATCTGCTAAGGCAACAATTTTACCTGTAATACTTTGTGGAAGATCGTCAATTGCATATCTTGGCAAATAATGTTCGTAAATTGCCATTGCTACTTCTGAATCTTCAGCACTAGCTAGAGCATATTTTTCACCCATAGTGCCTTGCAATTCTGGGAATTCATACACCATCTGAGTGACCAAATCTGCTTTACAAAGTAAGGCTGCTCGTTGGACTTTCTGTCTTTCATTATTGCCTAATTGCAACTGCTGAGAAATTCGCGCAGCAATATTCACTACTCTCTCGACTTTGGCACGGACTGATCCTAAATCTTCTTGGAAAGTAACTGTTTCCAATTGAGGTAAAAAGCCTGCTAATGGTTTAGCTGAATCAGCTTCATAGAAGAAACGCCCATCAGCTAACCGTGCCCGAATTACTTTCTCATTACCAACGGCAATGATATCTGATTTTGTCGGATCGCCATTAGAAACAGTGACAAAATTAGGTAATAATTCGTGATTTTCTGGAGTCTTGAAAACAGGAAAATAACGCTGATGGGTCACCATTACTGTAGTTGAAACTTCTGTAGGTAATTGGAGGAATTCATCTCCGAATCTTCCAACTACTGCGTTAGGATACTCTACTAAATTTGTAGTCTCTTCTAATAAATTAGGACATATTTTTGTGAAACCACCTAATTTTCGAACTGCGGTTTCGACTTGTTCAGTAATGATGTTTTCCCGTTCTTCTGGTGAAACTATCACGTAACCAGAACGCAGGGTATTTACATATTCTGTTGCGTGGGAAATGCTGACAGGTTCGGGATGTAAAACGCGATGTGCTTGAGAAATGCGATCACTCTTAACTGTTTTCTCGCCATTATTTAATTCTAAGGGCAAAACATCCCCATCTAACAAAGCCACTAACCAGCGAATTGGACGGGAAAATCTACCATCACCACTTCCCCAGCGCATCAACCGCTTTCCTTCTAAACTCCAAACCCACTGGGGAACGAGTTCTGTCAAAATTTCTGCAACTGGACGGCCGGGAGTCTTTTTCTGGATGAAGACAAAATCACCTTTTTCCGTGGGTCGAATTTTAAAAGCGTCCAGTTCTACACCTTGTTTTTTAGCAAACCCAACTGCTGCGGGTGTAGGTTTACCATCTTTAAAAGCTACTTGTGCAGGTGGACCTTTGAATTCTTCTTCTTTATCTGGTTGCTGGGATGGTAAACCTTTAATTAGAACTGCTAAGCGTCGGGGAGTTCCATAAACCTCCACAGTTTTAGCTTTGAGGTTATTAGCTTCCAGAGTTTGAGGAATGCGTGATCGCCATTGTACTATGGCACCACTCAAAAAGCTTACAGGCAGTTCTTCTGTACCAACTTCTAATAAAAACGCAAGCATAGGACACTAATCTTTATCAGTCAACTCCACCAGTTTACCTTGTCATCAGGCTGAGATATTTGATGTACAAAAGATTTTGGTGAAGAATATCTGTGATTTCTAAGTTAAGTTGGGATTCTGAACAATCATTGGTGCTGTATAATAGCTTCATAAAACAAATAGATAAAATAACGACTGTACAAATTGTTACGTTAAAAAAACGGTTGTTTAGAAAAAAAAATATATAGATTTTAACGTTGATCAGTAGGAGGGATGCAGAGATTTTTGATTAGCAATTAAGCAGAATAGCAGGTGATAGAGTTGAATGTCTGGTACTTTCTATAATGCAATGTGAGGTAAGGCATATTTTATTATGGCTATATGTTTTTATCCCAGTCACAACCGCCATAATTAAACACTCAATCTTGTGTAACTATTAGTAGGATGAACTTTCTGAGGGAGACCTACGCCATTGATTCATTATTTCTCGCTGTTCTGGAGTCAAGATTATCTAAATTTGTTGTAGTTGGTGTTGTGTAATTTAACTTGATTCCTGTCTTTCTTCTACTGACAAGTTGAGTGACCGAAATTTCTTCATTGACAATTCATAGTGACCATTATTAGCAGATTATACTTGCTGTTGCTGTTCAGGAGATAAAGGTGCAAATATTTGTGCTTCACTTTCCTCTCTAATCCTTTAAACTTGTGCTTTAAGTTCTAACATTTTCTCTGAGGCTTGATTTCAATCTCTTTAGTATGATCGACAATTTCTACCATTGTTAGACGATTGTTAATTTCTATCATTGTCCGAGGTTTAATAACTTGTTCCATTTCCCCTAGGATTATTGGGAAAGGAAGTCCGATTGGGAGAAGTTAATTGACATCCTGTAGTAATAATAGAGATAGCTAAACCCACAGTAGGAATCGGATAAGTACTCAACTTCCCTTTATAGTTCATGAATTGGTACTCCATAAATACATCTCAACTTCACCGAGACATACTATTGATATATCAGTTATTTTGACTACAGATCAAAGTAATTATAGTTGTTAACAACAACTATAATTACTACCATCTCTATCTAATTCAATAAATTTGATATGAAATGTTAGCTAAAACAATTAGCAAAAATATTCAGAACGTTAATTCACCTTAATATAGACGGAAATCTTGTCTGTGGTTATTGTATCGTCGTTGATTATTGTCTGGTCTATGAAGAGTCTCTTGGTGCTGATTTCTATAATTGTTTGGATGATCTGCTAATACTGGAGATATTCCTATACTAACTAGTATAACTAAACCAAGTGTACTAAGTAAGACGAGAGATCGCTACAAATTCATAACAGGTATTCTTCACAGTGAAATTAATTGGATGGTTGTTTTATTCAACCTACTTAAAGCATAAAATTACAGTTCCATAGCCATATAGGTAAAAAGTCATTAATTCATTCATGACTAAAGTCATGTTGATGTATAATCATGAAAGATAATTATATTGCAAAAAATGTGTCTTCTGGTAGAAGTAAAAAATAGAACAATTGTTTTTTAAACTGCTAAAATGCCTCTTGAATTACAAAATCTCACAGGTGGTTATACTGTTTCGCCAATTATACTAAAAACTTGTCAAACTTGCACTTATCTCATACTGATAGCGCAGTGTATCCCTTTGGGATAATGTGTGAACGCGGAGCGTGCCGTAGGCTCTAGTATCTCCGAGATTCCTCACTATACTATCTCTTTCGGAGACGCTCTGCAAATACTCAGAATGACACTTTTAAACCTTTTTTAGTAGGTCCAAGATATTAATCTTTCTTTGCAAACTGGAGAATGCTTGAGCTTAGTTAGTGCTAATGGTTCTGGTAAATCTACTTTACTGAAAGTAATTAGTTGAATTCTCTCTCCTCAACAAGGAGTAATTTTAGTAAATGGGAAAGCAATTCACTCACAACCTCCTAAGAGGAGGTTTGAAAAGTCCTTAGTGATGTATCACTTTTAAAAAAACCTCTAATTTATCTAAAATACTAGCTCAAAAATCGGAAATTTTACCACAACAGCAACTAATTCCTGCTGGTTTAACTGTGGGTCAATTAGCTAAATTTAGGCAGGACACCACATCAACCTTAGTGGCAATGGGAGTTAAATAATAATTATAGGCAGAAAATTGAAGCAGCAATTAAAAAACGTAAGTAGAAAATTTTGGTGATCGCTTACTTGAAGAACTTTCCGGTGGTAAACGAAAAAGCTATCATTTTCCTGATCTCAAAATCAAGTTAAGACATAACCAATTTGGGTTCTATAAAATTTAATACTCACGCTGGAATTTCAATAATAAACTCTGTACCTTTGCCCAAAATAGAGTGACAACTCAATTTACCACCGTGGGTTTCTTCCACAATTTGCCGGGCGATAGTCAGTCCCAATCCAGTTCCCTTCCCTACAGCTTTTGTAGTAAATAAATGCTCAAAAATCTTTTGTTTGATTTCTTCACCCATTCCCTTACCATTATCAATAATTGAGATTTTTACGTATTTATCTAGGATTGATGTTGTAATTTTAATACGGTTGGGATTAGTTTTAATTTCTGCAAAGCTCTTACCAATATTTGACTCTTCTAAGGAGTCAATAGCATTAGCTAGAATATTTATAAATACTTGGTTTAACTGTCCAGGGAATCCTTCTATTTGAGCTAAATCACTGTAGTTAGTTACTACTTCAATTGCCGGGCGTTGTTCATTAGCTTTCAGGCGATGTTTGAGAATTAAAATTGTACTATCTATACCATCATGAAGATTAAACTGGACTTTGTAATCTTGATCTGCACGAGAGAAAGTACGAAGACTAGTGCTAATATTTTTTAGTCTTTCGCACGCCATCACCATTGCATCTATCGCTGTAGGTAAATCTTCTAAAAGATAATCTAAATAAATTTCCTCGGCATGGTTTTGAATTTCATCACCTGGGTTTCCTAGAATTTCTTGGTAGAGTTTTAAATGTTCAGTTAGATCAGCAAAATTGGGTTTAATTTGTTGAAGAGTAGCATAAATAAAAGCAAGAGGGTTATTCATTTCATGAGCAACACCAGCCACTAAATTACCTAATGCAGACATCTTTTCACTTTGGATCATTTTTAATTGGGCATTTTGCAAATCAGTTAGTGCTTCTTCTAATAAGAGTGATTTTTGCTGCAAGGTAAGTTCAGCTTGTTTGCGATCGCTAATATCTAAAAACCATCCATCCCAAACTAATGACTTATCAGCACGCCGTTCAATTCGTGATTCACCATGAATCCACTTGACAACTCCTGATGGAGTGATGATTCGTCCTTCCCACTGCCAGGGAGATAAAAATTTAATCGTATCGGTATTAGACTGCTGATAATTTGCAATGTCATCTGGATGTACCATATTGCCAAAAAACTGAACATTCGACGTGGCTTGCTCTGGGGTAATTTCAAAAAAGTTGTTACATTGTGCACTAATGTAATTCAACGACATAACCCCATCGCTAGTCATCTGATATTGATAAACAACCCCAGGCACATTATCTACTAAGTTGTGGAAACGAGAATTACTTGCACTCAATTCGGCAAATGATTGCTCTAGCTGTTGCGCATATTCCTGGGAAAGTTCATAAAGTCGGGCATTTTCTAAAGAAATTGCAGCTTGAGAGCAAAGTAGATTTAGCAATTCGACGCGATCACTGGTAAATGCTCCCATTGTCAGATTATTTTCCAGATATAAAATACCCATTAACTTCCCTTGATGCAAAATCGGACTACACAGGACACTCTTAGGCTTTTGACGCATAATGTACAGATCGTTGGTTAAGTTAGGATCTGCTGTTGCATCCGATAGTACAACGGTCTGCTGATTGTGCTTGACTTTGTAAATTAGCTTTTTTGGAATGTCCTGGCTATCTTCAATAGTAAGGCGTTGCAACACGACGGGTTTTGTTCCCTGCGTAATTGAGCCTTTAATTAGTAGGCGCTCATCCCGCGACAGCATTAACACGCATTTATCAGCCCCGGCATTTTCGATGATGATACAAAGTAACGATGCGAGCAGTTTTTCTAGTTCGATTTCACTGGAGATTGTCTGAGATGCTTTGAGAATAGTTTTTAAATCTAGGGTATCTGAAACACTGGTGCTAGAACTGGAATAACTGCTAGATGTCACGCTCCCTAAGGCAAATATAGTGTCGTTAGTTGAAACAGCAGAACGGGTTTGCTGTAATATGGGCGCAAGTAATTGGGGATAGCGTTTTTCCAAGTCAGCAACCTTGGCTTTTGCTCCCCAACGGGTATAAGTGTAGTAGGCTTCAGTCATATACTCCCTAGCTATGCTTTCTCTGCCCCAGCTGAGGTAAAATTTAGCTGCCAGTTCCTTAGCAAGTGCTTCTTCTTGGATATATCCATATTCTTTAGCAAGAGCAATAGTGCGATCGTAATAGTCCATTGCGTCGGCCTTGTTTCCTAGAAAACGAGACTGTTCGGCTGCAACTAAATCAAATTTATGCTGAAAATTCATAGGTGCGTAATCTGCCCATAGCCTCATCTTTTCTTGGTTTTTAGTCACTCGACTTAAAATGTCTTCTTGTTGCGAATGGGATATTGATGGGTAAATTGCTAGGTGCGCTAAGGAATCATAGAAATGGAATATTGGAACTAATATGTGTCCTTGTACCCCATCTAAATACTGTTCAGCTTGTCGTGCATTTTCCTGTGCTTGTTTATATTTTCCAAACAGGTAACAAAGAATTAGTTTATTAACATACAAGGAGTGAAGCCCGCTTCTATCATTGGCGTCTTTCATGAGTGGTAAAGAAGTTTCTTCGTTGTAGACTTCACCTCGTAAATTGCATGAATTTTCTAAGGGATTTAATAAGTTCAATACTGTCTGTTGAGAAATTTGATGCCAACGTAGAGCGTTTTCTTGCTTGAGCCGAGCCAAAACGTCACTGATAGAGGCCATTTCTCTTACCAGTATTGTTAGTTCCTGTCCCATAAAATAGGAGTATTCATATTTCAGCATGGCAGATATGCCAGCATGTTCAAAATTTCCGCCTTGAAGTCCGCTTTCGTAGGAATCCCAAAGAAGAGATAATGTTTCTTTAAGATGAACTTTGCTATGAGTCGTACATGCACCGACTACATTGAGTACCAACGCTTTGATTTCTGGAGCATTGAACTGTTCCGCTAGGCTAATAGCTAACTTACCAAATTGATAACCTGACTCAATATCCTGAAATACTACATTCAATAGCAGACCATAAAAAGCGTAACCAGAACTGGAAAATGCTGAATTACCATAGTTGAGCGATAAATTAATCAATTCACATGTAACTAAAGGCACAAGCGTAGGTGCAGCTTGATAGGTAGGAGTAAACATACTTGTTAACATCTTAGTAGCTGCTAACTTTTCAATATCTGTCATTAACGGTAGGTTAATTAACCCTTCTATTTTTTTCTCTTGAAGATTGGTTACAGTTTGAGTAAGTGCTTGTTGAATGTCTGATGGTTTAGGTGATTTAGGTAAACTTACGCCCACTAATTCCAGAGCTTCTAATCCAATTTGGACTGCTTCTAGCTTTTTGGCTTGCGCCATATAACCTTGGATTTTAACAGCATAGACTTTCATTTTGTCAATGGAAGTTTTGGCCTGTTGCAAAATAATATCTGCCCATTGCTCCATCTGCTCAAAATTGCCACTAAGGTAGGCAGTTTCTGTTCCTAGTTCATACAGTGTCAAGGTTAAATTGTAGTGTGTTTCCCACTTTAGAAGGTGTAGTAAACTAATGCCTGTAGTAGCATATTCCAACGCAGCAGTATAAGCTGTTGCTGCTCTAGCTTTTTGTCCAGCATTTAAATTGAGTTGAGCCAGTTCTATTTGCCTTTCTGGTTCAATAATCAGGGATTTACCAATATTGAGTTGATTGACAATTTCAAACAAGTTTTCATTCTGTTCCCTTAGTGGCGCATTATTCAGTAAAAGTTGCCCAACTTTGAGGTGAGTGGTTTGCTTCTGGTCATCAGGAATCAAAGAATAAGCTGCTTGCTGTACTCTGTCATGTAAAAATTTATAACTGACAGTCTGTTGATTTTCGGAAGTAGCTGGTAGAGTTTCTTGACCAACATAGAACTTATAAACATCACCAATTGGTAGAATTAACCCTTCTTGTAATGCTTTCCATAAACAGGCTGCTGTTTCGATTTGAGATTGTTCCGAAACAATAGCTAAAGTTGCCAAATCAAACTGATTGCCAATACAAGCCGCTAGCTGCAATACTTGTTGAGTTGATTGCCGTAGTTTTCGCAATTGCAAACTCATAAAGGTCACAACGTTATCTGTAACTGCTTGCGTTGTAACTTGGGCAATCTCACATTGCCAACATCCTAACTCAAAGTCAAAGTGAATCAGTTCATCTTGATGTAATGCTTTGAGAAACTGTGTTGCAAAAAATGGATTTCCCTGAGTTTTTTGATATATCAATACAGAAAGATTCCATACCAGTTCTTCTGTGGATTTGAGTGTATCAGCAACTAATTTATTTACTTCCACTTGACTTAGTGGAACTAAACTAATCGTATTAATCGTTGCTTGTGTCTTTTGTATATCACTCAAAGTCAACATTAATGGATGTCCTGGTGGGACTTCGTTATCACGGTATGCACCTATTAATAATAGATAACTTGTATCAGCCATTAATAGCTGTATTAACTTTAGTGATGCCGAATCTGCCCATTGTAAGTCATCTAGAAACATTACCAAGGGATGTTCAATACTAGTAAAGACCTGGGTAAATTTTTGAAATAATAAGTTAAAGCGATTTTGGGCTGCTGTTCCTGATAATTCTACTGGTGGTGGTTGTTCACCAATAATTATTGATAATTCGGGGATGACTTCAATAATTACTTGTCCATTGTCGCCAACAGCATTTAATATTTTGTTTTTCCATTCCTCTAGTTGGACATCATTTTCTGTCAGCAATTGCTCCATTAAATCACGAAATGCTTGTACAAAAGCACTCAAGGGAATATTACGTTGAAACTGGTCATATTTACCTTTTATAAAATAACCACGTTGTCTGACAATTGGTTTATGCACTTCGTTGACAACTGCTGTTTTTCCAATTCCAGAAAAACCAGCTACCAGCATCATTTCTGTTGTGCCTTGGCTGACTCTCTCAAATCCTTCTAGTAGGGTTAAGACTTCGGTTTCTCTGCCATAGAGTTTATCAGGGATAATGAAGCGATCACACACATCACGCTGTGCAATTTCAAAGTTCTCAATTCCACCAGTTTCTCTAAGCTGACTTAAACAATTTTCTAGGTCAAACTTTAATCCCAACGCACTTTGATACCTGTCTTCAGCATTCTTCGCTATTAATTTGCTAATTATCTCTGCGATAACCAAGGGAATTTCTGAATTAATTTCGTGTATTAATGGTGCTGTTTTGGCAATATGAGAATGCACCAACTCCATTGGCTCGTTTGCTACAAAAGGTAACTCTCCAGCTAGTAATTCATAGAATGTCACACCGAGTGAATAGAAGTCTGTGCGATAGTCTATCCCACGATTCATTCTCCCTGTTTGTTCTGGTGATATATAAGCTAATGTCCCTTCTAAACCATTGGGACTAACTAAGGTTTGGGTTTCTCTCGGTAATAAGGATGCGATACTGAAGTCAATTAATTTGACTTGTTTAGTCTCGGGATTAATTAATATATTGCTGGGTTTAATATCTTTATGAATAATGCGTTCCCGGTACAATATATCTAGGGTATTAGAGAGAGCAATCGCTATTTCTAAGAACTCCTGTAGAGACTGTTGTCTGACCCTCCCTACCCATTCACTGAGCGAAGTCCCTCCAAAGTCTTCCATCACCAACGCATAACCATTTTGGTATGGTTCTAGGCTGTAAATTTGGACTATTAGGGGTGAATTGAGATTTTTAGCAATGGTATATTGATTACGGAACGATAAGAGTTCATTAAACGTGGGATAAGGATTTTTCAGCAGTTTAATCACTACTGGTAATGAATCTCTTTCTCGATATCCTCGATAAACTAGCGTTCTAGAACCGTTATAAAGTTCCTCACTGATGAGATATCCGGGAATATTGACAAGATTACTAACCATATTGCGCTCATCCTTAATGATTTCTCAATCTAGTATTCCCAAATATCTTAATTGATCTTTGAGCGAAAGTAAAAATGTATTGGCTCAATAAATAGGGGCAGCCGAGAAAAATAAAGTAAACAAGGGATAAGGAATGTAATAAAATATGAAAGATAACACGAAAACTGGATTCGAGTAAAAAGTTGGGAGAGGTATAAATTGTCATTCTGAGCGCAATGAAATGGAGCGTATCCCTTCGGGATACTGTGTGAACGCAAAGCTTGCCGGAGGCTATATAATCTAGGTTTTGAGGATGTACTGAGATGTTTCATTCCGCTCCGCGGCCTTCAACATGACACAAAGACCGACTTTTCAAAGAACCTCTCAACTTAATAGAGCAATTACAAAGAAAAATCAAATAATTACAAGCCGAAAATCAACAGTTAAAATATGAAAATAATCGGCTTAAGGGACAACAAGGTCAACCAGACATAAAAGCCAACTCGAAAGGCCTTGAGGAAAATCACTCATCAGAGAAAGTAACGAAAATCCCAAAAAAGTACTCCAAGAACAGTAAAAACGCAACTATTAAAATAGACCGTGAAAAAATACTAGAACATCCCCAGGAGAAACTGCTAGAAGATAAGGATATGAACAAGTAATTATTCAATATATCAACTTGACAAGGGATAAGATAATTATCCCATAAATAGAAATATTACTCACCCTCAGTGGGAAAACCTACTTATTGAGCCTACACGTAAAAATTCATAGTATAGCAATCCTAAATCATTCTTGAGAAAGAAAATGCCTGAAACCCTTCTCAATCAATACTGAGCTTCGACGTATTCTTTTATCCTTTAGATAGGATTGCTATAGGAATTTTAATAATAAAATCAGTAATATCATCCAGAAAAGAGTTACAATGTAAATTTCCACGATGGGTCGATTCGAAAATTTGCGGATTGATAGCCTTTTGCTCCGCAACTTCCATAACTGTAGTAGGCTTCAATAATGTATTATTGGGCTATGCGCTGTTTGCCCCAATCTAGGTGGAATTTTACGGCTACTTCATTGACAAGTGCTTCCTCTTATATGTATTAGTTTACTTTAGCTCCAGATATTGCCTCGTCATATAATTTATCAGCTTCAGCTTTCTGTCCTAAAACGCGACATCTTTCTGCTGCTAATAAATCAAACTTATGCTGGTGATTCATCGGTGCATGGTGCCCCCAATGCTGTAACTGAGTTTGGTTTTCTGCTACTCGCTCTAATGTGGTTGATTCTTCACCTAAGGGTTGACTTAATTATACTTTGGCAAGCAAAGAATCGTAGAAATAAAGTACAGCTATGCCAACCGATCCTGGAACAGTAATTAAATAGTTTCTACACTCAAGGGGATAACTGTTTGCTTGTTCAAATTCCCCAAACAAAAAACCAAGCATGAGCTTATGTAAGTAGACTATATATAGTCATACGATCATCTCTAGACCGCAGCAGGGGGAAAAATTCTGTCTCTTGGAGAAGAGAATCAGACAAAAGGGTAGTATTCTCTGCAAAAACCAGTAAATTTAACATAGTCTACCAATAGATTCAGTAATAATTAACTGCTGTGACCTGATTAAGTTGCACCAGACTCTCGTGGTAAGTGTACGTATCTTGCTCCAAGGTAGCAAGAGGGTGACCGCAACACAACGAATGCAAGCAGGAACTGTTACCGCCATATCCGACAAATGTCAGGTTTCTGACTTCTAATGCAATTGTGTAACTTTCCCTCAAGATAGGTAAGGTTTCCTTAGCAATGCTTTTAGCATCTGTCATCAGAGATAGATTAACAAAATCTCCAACTTTCCAGTTGCTAATCAGGATGAACAAAATCTCTAAGTTTCCAGTTGCTAATCAGTTCGCCAGTTTCTTGGATTCACTGTTGAATATCTTCTGGTGTGGGTGTTTATGGAATTTTTACGCCCAACTTTTGTAGAAGATCAATACCAATGACACTGGCTTCAGTGAGTTTATTCTGAGAGGTCTGTGCGTCAATTTTAATGTTGGAAATACCGAGTTATTCAGTGAAAAGTATTACTATTTTTTGAAAGTATCAATGAATTTTTCCATTGCCTCAAAGTCACCACACAGGGAAGCTACTTCAGCAGCTAACTCATGGAAGGCGAGACTCATTTCATAATTGTCGTTGCCAAGCTTTTAATCCTAACAAAGACAGTCCTACTGCGGCTATATTCACGCACTGCTTGATAGGCAGTTGAATTTTTGGCCTTGCGACACACGATGAGGTTAAGTTGTGCTAACTTATCTCCTTGTGTTTGTTCACTAATTAAAGCAATGGCGTAATTTAATTGATTAAGGATAGTGGATTAAATAACCTGTAACTCTGGTTTAGGGGTGTAATTCCATTG
>CAKZGI010000277.1 GCA_936914905.1 uncultured Trichormus sp.
CTGATAGCCTCAAGCAGCACTTTTGAAGTAATGGACTTAATCGACTTCTTGGCTTCAAACCCAGTCTCTGCAACTGTTTAGCTTTTAGTTTTAGTTCTCCTACCAAGGTTTTGACTTTCCTGGTTTGACCTACTTTCCTTCCGGTTATTTGTTCTATAAAAAAAGGGCTATTTCTGGACTTACCAGTTCTAATATTCGACTCCTTACTGTTTTTTCTATGCCTTCCAAATTTGTTATCTGACTTTTGTCTGCTTCTTCATATAACAATGTTGCGAATTCTTCTAGGCAGGCTTTGAGCCGTTCTTTTTTATCCTAGTTCATGCTTGCTAATCCACACTTGTTTATCCTTATCCTCTCCTAAAAATTGTGTATTTTCCAATAGTGGATGCTCCCCCGCAACCGTCCTTGATTGGGATCTAAATGCTGCAAAATAAACATCACAAACATCATTTTGTGTATTTCTCGCTTTGGTAATTTCTACACCTATTCTATCTTATTTTGTCTCTATTTCAATGATTATTACTAATGATTTCGCATCGGGAGATCTAGAAGCATTGGCATTAAATACAGATACAATATATCCAACTGTTTGCACTCCATTGATTATGGAAAAACCCTCTAAAGTAAATCGAGTTGATTCCTGATTATGTCCAGATGGTAGACTAACTTTCTCACAAGTAATTGTTAATCCATTGTTGAGGTAAAAAAGTTCTGGCGCTTGATCTTTCACAGTTTCAGCAATTTCTAAGTTAAAATCCTGTGTACCTAGATAATAAGCAATATTATTCTCAAATAATAATTGGTTATGCTGGTTATATAAAGATGCCAGTTCAGCAGCATTAACTAATCCATAGAAAGCCCTGCTTAGCTGCTTTAAATAATGCCACCTTTCTAAAGTCAATTCAACATTAACAGGTGCATTTTCTTGCTTGGCTGTCAAACAATCATAAATCTTTTCAAGATTCTAACCCTACCATTCAAAGCGCGGATCAACTTTATTTAGTTCATCTTTTAATTGATTGAGATCATTAACTACATGAGAGCCCAGGCTTCCATCCAGATATATATGACAGCCAACTATTGTTACTCCATTTTTGTCTAAAGCATCCTCAACATCTTGCTGTAAGCGGGAAAAACTCGAATTCAATTTTTGAAACCGTTTATGGACAAGATCCCTAATTCCAGCACAAAATTTTTTATTATCTCCCATATCTGGTGATTTTCCCACCTTAGCCTGTACTAACCAAAGTAGGTTATTAACCCGATCAAAATAAACTGCATCAATTCCTCCATTGATAATCGAGTGAGCAGCTTGAGGAGGAGTAATATTAGCAATATTAGCGATAGCAAATGCTGGTAAAGAACGACTTAGACGATTTTTATGATGATCCTCTGGTTTCCAATTTATCTCTAGTTGAGGAATAGACCTCTTGCAGAATTAATTTTATGTTATAATGGGGATTATCTTTGTTTTAGCCAAAAGTTAGAGTTACACGGTTATCCTTGAATTAGCGAGCGCAAAGAACACCAAAAATACATAAAATATAAAACTCTCTATCGTACCACAGAAACAATTTTGCAATAGGTCTAATCATCGGAAAATAATCCCGTGTCAGAACTTCAATGATTTGAGTCTTTTGGGCTTTAGTATTTGGCTTCGACATGGAGTGCTAGTATTTGTATTGTTTTAATACATCATCCCAGAGTAGTCTACCTTTAGTAGACAGATACTATTCTAGTGAGATATCTACCTCAACTCCTTAATAAATGCATCTATAGCCTTGCTTGCCTGCGGACGACTGAGGGTAATAACGGCTGACTCAATTAGCCTTCTCGAAAATCTTATATAATAGTCGTAAATATAGTCGTAAATTACGACTATTGATTAGACCACATCAAAAAAGACGTTAGATACCAAGCCGCTTTCAGCCCAATATATAATCCACGTACTCAGTAGACAACCTTTGGAGCCGCTTGAATACTTTCAACGTTGGGTAGAAGTACCCCCAAACGGGGTTATCGCAAAGCCTATATTGCCGCACTAGGCGAAGCGACAGGCTTAAGTCCGCGTACCATAAATGACTGGGGTTCTAACTTTGAAAGACAACCTGACCAGGTTCTTCACGTTTTGATAATCGCGGATATGCTCAACCAGATCAGGAAAATTGTCTTACCCCCTGATTCCGCAAAAATAATTTTATCGCAATTTACAACTAAAATACTGGTATTTTTGGCAGAAATTTCCTAATCTGTAAACTGTTCTATCAGACTGCTGCTTGACTCCGAGATTGCTTGTGAGACTTTCTCCTAACCCAGAAGAGCAGAGGATTGACACTATTCGCCAACTGCCCTTAGAACCAATGGAATATTGTCAAAGGTGGGTAGATATCGACCCCTCAAGGGGTTATCGCAAAGCTTGTATCAATGCTTTGGCTAAAGCTACAGGGTTAAGTCCGCACACAATCAAAGACTGGGCAAAAAACTTTGATAGACGGCCTCCCTCATTACGTTCTGTTCCTGCTGCCACAAGCAGATTTACTCAATCAATTTAAACAACTGGTTATTACTCAACAAATAATTTTACCGCCTAACTTTCCTACTACCTAATTGGTAGTGAGTTACGAGTAACTTTTCCTAAAACCTCCTGCTGTGGGAGCAAGAGGAAGATTTTTCTGACATAAATCTGTATTAAATTGCTGGAAAATTAGCGATGTTTTTTATCTAACCATTAATTTTACTTAGCTAAACCTGTTTAGTTTTCTGCTTTTGCAGCACGTACATCAATGATCATGACTTCAGAGCCGCAAATGCACTCTATCAGCATATTTGACATCACAAAATATCCTGTATTTAGATTTGTTAAAAGATATAAAAACTGGACGCATCCAATTACGTGATTTTCAGAGAGATTGGGTTTGGGATGATGCTCTTGTGCGTCGTCTGCTGGCCAGCATTTCTCTGGCTTACCCCATTGGGGCAGTCATGATACTGCAATAAAGTAACCAGCAAGCACAATTTAAACCCCGCCTTATTGACAGTGTAAAAAATCACAAAATGACAGTCCCAATCTCTTGATTCTTGATGGACAGCAACGCTTTACCACCTTATTTATAGGGCTACTTTCAGAGCAAACTGTAATTATTAAAGACCAAAAAACACAAAAATTGATAAAAAAGTGCTACTACCTTGATATTGCCAAATGCTTATATCATAACAGCGAGCGTCATAGTGCCATTCTCCCTTTCCCGCAATCAAAATAACTGAGAACCTTCGGTGGCGAAATCATTGACTGTTCCACCCCAGAAAAAGAATATGAAGCTGGACTATTTCCTTTATCCAAAATCTTCTTCTTCTCAGAATGGAGAAGTAAGTATTCCAAATATTGGCAATATGACCCTCAAAAACTAGAAATAATTGACACTTTAGAACTGGAAGTTCTCAAAAAAGTTGAGCATTATCAAATTCCAGTTATCCAACTCCGGGATTCCTTACCGAAAGAAGCACATCATCTAATTGGCTCTATTTTCATCTTTTCACACTGGGGTGGTAGCATTTGAGCAATTCGGTCTGCACTCAAGCCAATTAAGTTACCAACAGCCTCTAATTCTAAAGGGATTAAATCGAAATTTCTCCCACCTTGCTAAAACTGGGCTAATACCTGCAGCTTTACTTAAAGCTCCACGAGACGATACGAAAACTGCTTCATTTCCCCTAAATCGACCAAAATAATGGCTGATACTCTCCCCTTCGTGGGGTTCAATGTAGCAAGGTGGATATTGTTGTACGGTGTCTTGCTCCATAAAATAATTTATTTCACTTGAACTTAAAGCAAATAAATTGTTTTAGTATTTTCTTTTAAATTTAATTTTTGGTTCTTTACGTCTACCGAACTTCTTAGTCAAATTATATTGATCTAGTTCAAAATCTGGCTCTTGTATTTTCAGTATAGCTATTTTCCAAAGTAGGTCATACAAAGGCTCAATTAAGCCTCCAGATTCTAAACGCAAATAAGCAACTGTACTCTCAATCTATGTGAAATTTAATCGACTATTTCCTTGAAGAAATTTTGCTTCCCAATCTTCCACAACTTCAATTATTTATTCTTTAGTTAAATTAGGAAACTCGTATGACTCTAAAAATGAGTCATGAACGCGCAAATAAGGGAGACTTTTACGTTCTAGAATATTAGAACTTAGATAGTAAGTCCCAATTAAGATAATGGGGATTCGCAGTTTACTAAAAACATCAACTAGCTCATTAAATGCTTCCAAAGTTAGGTAATCTGCATTACCGACTATTAGCACTTTTACACCATAACTTTTGAGAGTTCCCCAAGCTCATGTTGGAACATTGTAAGATTTCCAACATGAGCAAGTGGATGACCTGTTTCTTCTATATTGGAGCAATATAAATCCGTGGGTCCACCATGTTGGTCAATTTCAGCATAGATAACAGTTGCAGGAATTTCCAACAGTGTTCCTCTTCATTTTACATATTGGGTTCTGTAAAGTTGACAGGTTTTTGATGTAACGTAACCAGACAGTTTTGCATCACCTTGATCATCAAGCCAGTCAAATAATTCCGTATCACAATCCAGGGGAGAGTCAGTGTTAGCTTTACCAATCCGCTCAATCTCAGCTTGGACTTCAGGAGATCACCGTAATTCTTCAGCAGGTTGCAAACTTGTATGAGATTGCTGCTTAAATTCTAGATTGGCATGGGCTACGTTTGTTTCTGAGATTGCGATCACCAGTTATCCTTCATAAATTGATTGCAATCTTTTACACCTACTATAGCTCTTCTTTTAGCTTTAGCTATTGGAATTGGATTGGTATCTGTTTAAGTTTGTTCAACTTGCTTATCTATTGAATTTACAATGTTTTGTGAATCTGCGTCAAAGGTAGATATTAAATTTTTTTGTCCAATTTTTATTTATTCTGGGGGTTCAATTATTTCTGGTGTTTCAGTTTCAGGAAATAACTCTACCACTTTTGATTTGTTAGTTTTAATCTCGTGCTTTTGTTGTACCAATTTACGCCGTTGTCTGGGTCTCTCCTTACGGTTTTGTTCAACATCCTCAAATCGAGATAACGACTCATTCAAAATAGAATAATTATCAACTTCTTTACCTTCATCACGCAATTTTTTCTTGATTGAATTTAATTCAGCTGGAGACATTTTTTCTCTCTTAAGATCTCTAGCTTGTATAAAACCAAGGAACTCTCCTGGTTCACCATTAATAGGGCCAGTATAGGCAATAACTATTGTAATATTACGCTTATCATATCTTACAGAAACTTGCTTCCTTTCATAATCTAATAACCAATCACCTTGATATACCCAACTAAGAAAGTTAAGAGAACCATATCTTTCTACATTGCGTATCGCAACTTTCACTAAACAAATATCTAGTTCAAGTTCATCAATAAGCTGAGGTTCTTCTAGTAAAAAACTTGATTTCCATTGCTCAATGCGTTTTTGATTTTTTACCCGTGGGTAATCATGAAGTTTGATAAACTAGTGAAATATTTTCACTAGTTTATCAAACTTCAGACAGGCAGTTCTTTCTGCCTCTGGAGGAAGTTCCTCAATATTTGAACCCGTCTATCGACCATATAATGACAAAATTTCTTTATTAATCTTGTCAAAAATAGATTCAATTAAACCACCTGGCTCGCGAAAAGCATGCAAACGCCGTATAAAAGCTAATTGTAGTGAAACTCGTTTTAAATATTCGGACTTAAATTCCTTTGCACGATCTGTGATTATATATTTAGGTATTCCACAAATCCCCCATGTTTCTTGAAGTTCGTACTCTGTTTCGTAGTGCTTTGGTAAAATTGCATGACACAGAGCTAAACCAACTTCATGGGAGCCAGTAGGTTCAAAACCTAAATAAAAACCTGTGACACAACCAGAATAACTATCCATTAACAAAGTGATATATGGACGACCAACAACTTTCTTATCCTCCTCTTCAACTAACAAAATATCTAATCTAGTATGGTCTATTTGCCAAATCTGGTTGCTCTGGGTGATTTCTAAAATACCTTTAGTTGTTTGTAGAATTTGTCCTCCTATGGGCGAACCAGGATGGGGAACTTTATTATATTTTGCTTCTAAATAGGAATTAATTACGTTATAAACAGTGACATAAGAAGGGTGTTTTCCTACTATGAGGTCTTATCTAACCTGAGAATATCCCTTAAATTTCTCATCATGTTTTTGTCTCGCAGTTTCTCCCTTTGAGAAGCCAAGGCTTTTAAATATCCAGAAATCGGATTGTGATTGATTCGAGAACCTTCTCTATTACCCCACTGATGAAGGCTAACAATAAAATCATGCCACTCTTTGGAAATACGATATTGTCCTTTATCCTTACGTCCAACAGCTAGAGTTGCCACCCCTACCTGCTCAACTTTCTCTATCATGCGCTTAATAGTTATAGTGCTTTCACCCAAAGCTTTCGCTGCATCTGTGATCGCATCCCTACAAGCTATCTTGTCAGGTGCTTGGCGGATCGCATCAATTAATTCCTCCTCCTCACTCTCAAATCCTGGAAAGGCTTGATTCATAGGTTTTTTGGACATAAGCTCACCTCAAGAAATATGACATCGTTTACTTTAAAAGTAAACAGCGTTTATGACATCATTTACTTTAAAAAATGACATCATTTACTTTAAAAATAGGATACAAAAAAAATTAAAAGCAAAATCGCTAAAAGCCTTAATGAATGAGGATTTTGGCATTTAGTCTCGTTTATCGCAAAGATGACAATAATTATTTAAAGGACACCACTCATAAATGAACAAACCATCTGGGAATCGGCTCATGTTGCTAATCCCCAGCACGAAGTCCTAATAACTATATCCTTCAGTTGGCAGGGTTGTTTCAGGTGGTGCTTCCCCAGGGGGAACATGAGGAGCATCGGAGACAACTTCCTCACTCAGCCCTGTTGTTGACTGAGTTGCAGATTGAGATTCTTCCCTTTCAGTTCTCGAGACAGACTTTATTGGTTGTTCAGGAGAAGAAACAGTTACCGCTTCTGTGATCACTTCGGTTTCTGGCAGGTTTACCGGTTGGGTTACTTGAGTTTCAATCCCTGATTCTGCTGTTGGTTCTATACTGGTAACACTTTCCGCTGGTTGTTCAGGAGAAGAAACAGTTACTGCTTCTGTGATCACTTTGGTTTCTGGCAGGTTTGCCAGTTGAGTTACTTGAGTTTCAATCCCTGATTCTGCTGTTGGTTCTATATCGGTAAAACTTTCCGCTTCAGTTGAGATTTCCTCAGCTGGTGCTACTGCTTCTGGACTCGGTTGTTCTGGAATAGGAGTAGTTTTGTCAATAATCTCCACCACCGGTTTAGGTTTCGGTACAGAAGGAGTTTTACTCAGTGTTTGCTGCACCTTCCCCTTCACACCTCTGAAGACATTGCCAATTAATGCTGGTAGTTGTGACAACTTTTCCTGCACAGAAAACTTTGACACCTGCTCTTGTATACTTATCTGGACTAACTCTGGACTGGGGATAGGCGTTTGTTGGACTTCGGGAGTCAGTTGACGACGTAATGATAAAGTTTGCCAGCCAAACGAAACTAAAAGCGCCACACTAGCCACATGACCCAGTAACAATCCTCCTGTAATCCGGGGTGCAAAAATCCATAATACTAAAGCATAAAACAAACCTACTCCACTCCAAATAAAATCGTTCTTGCGATGGATTTCTGGAAAAAAGAAAGCTGATAGGTAAATAGCTAAACTTCCCAGTGCGACCACTAATGCTAGGAAATAGGCAAGCATTTTTTCATACTCCTTACTGTTTTATTTGTGCCAGTATTTCCATTTTGCAAATTTTGTCACTAAAATGTTGACTTAGATACAAATTAAAACTAATTATCTGTATTAGTTGTGATTTTTTGTCCTTAATATCAACTCTTAATGTCTTCTTTAGGAGTGAAGCCAAAATCTCGGTTTACCCTTAAAGGTGAAAGGATCTGCAAGAGTTAGCCAAACAAATTTATGACCCTACAAAGCTTTGGTGTGATTGGATTAGCCGTTATGGGCGAAAACATCGCTCTAAATGTTGAGCGTAATGGCTTCCCAATTGCAGTTTACAACCGTTCTCGTGAAAAAACCGATGCCTTCATGGCGCAACGCGCAGGAGGACGGAATGTTGTTGCAGCCTTTACCCTCGAAGAATTCGTTGCTGCACTAGAACGCCCCCGCAAAATCCTAGTGATGGTGCAAGCTGGTAAGCCTGTTGATGCAGTAATTCAACAGCTTAAGCCCTTATTACAAGAAGGCGATATCATTATTGACGGTGGTAACTCTTGGTTTGAAGATACCGAAAGACGTACTCAAGAACTAGAACCAACTGGTTTATGTTATATCGGTATGGGTGTCAGTGGTGGTGAAGAAGGCGCACTGAATGGTCCTTCTCTCATGCCTGGTGGTACAAAAAGTTCCTATGAGTATCTATCCCCCATTTTCAACAAAATTGCTGCCCAAGTTGATGATGGACCTTGTGTAACCTATATTGGTCCTGGGGGTTCTGGTCACTATGTAAAAATGGTTCATAACGGCATTGAGTACGGCGATATGCAGTTAATTGCAGAGGCTTACGATTTGCTGAAAAATGTGGCTGGTTTGAGTGCTGCACAGCTACATGAAGTGTTTACCGAGTGGAATGAAACTGACGAACTCAACTCATTTCTGATTGAGATTACAGCTAATATATTCCCCTACATTGACCCAGAAACAAAGAAACCCTTGGTTGATTTGATTGTTGACGCTGCGGGACAAAAAGGGACTGGTCGTTGGACTGTACAAACTGCTTTGGAATTAGGCGTTGCTATTCCTACAATTACTGCTGCTGTTAATTCCCGGATTCTCTCTTCTATTAGAGATGAACGGATTGCGGCTTCCAAGCAAATCACAGGACCAAGTGGTAAGTATACTGGAGAAATTAAGACTTTTGTGAACATGGTGCGTGATGCACTCTATTGTTCCAAAATTTGTTCTTATGCTCAAGGTATGGCATTGTTATCTACAGCTTCTAAAACCTACAATTGGGATTTGAATTTGGGCGAAATGGCTCGGATTTGGAAGGGTGGCTGTATTATTCGTGCTGGCTTCTTGAATAAGATTAAGAAGGCATTTGACCAAAATCCAGCATTACCTAACTTGTTGTTAGCACCTGAATTTAAGCAAACAATTCTGGATAGACAAGCTGCTTGGCGGGAAGTAATTATTACTGCTGCTAAGTTGGGTATTCCTGTTCCAGCTTTCAGTGCTTCTCTAGATTACTTCGATAGTTACCGTCGCTATCGCTTGCCTCAAAACTTGACTCAAGCACAACGCGATTACTTCGGCGCTCATACCTACAAGCGTACTGATAAAGAAGGAACTTTCCACACTGAGTGGGTTCCCATCGCTGAAGCTAAGAAGTAAATTGCATCTGGTGAAGGTGTAGGAATTTTCATAATTTTAGATAATGGCTCTGATTCTCAGAGTCATTTTTTTGACAGCAACTTACAGCAGTAGTCAATGCCAGTATAAAGTAGCATTTTGAAAATGCATCAAAAGATAGAGAGAAAGTGAAAATCTTCTATATTTAATTGGATATAGTTTCTGTCTTTAGGCACATTAAATGATGCTTAGAACGACTAATTCTGGTATTTACAAAAATACTGAAATTTTTCAAAAAATAAGCGATGCTCAAGCTGCTTTTGTTACTGGCGGAATTAAGATACGTATTTCTACTTTTATTTTTATCAAAGGTTAAAATCACCCATTACCCAAAAACTTATCCCTCATCTCCTGCAATTCTTTATCTACAGCATCCTGCTTGGTAGGATTTTTCGTAGAATTGGTAGGATTTTTCGTAGAAACAGATGGTTGTTGGGGAATATTTTGTGGTTGCACCTTACCAGCTATGAACTGTGTTTTTATTTCCAGTAATTCCTTTTCAATTTGACTAGGAGTTTGCGAAACAAAAGTTGGTGAAGAATTTAGTGATGCTTGGGTGGCTGGTTGACTGATAATTGTTGGTGGAATGCCTATGGGAGATTGAATATTTAAATCTTTAAGAACTTCATCAGTTGTTTGATAACGCCGACTAGGGATACTTTCTAGCATTTTGTCGATAATCTTACCCAATTCGTTACTAACTGGGGTTTTCAGGTATTGTCGCCAAATCCAAGCTGCGTTATGGGTATCATAACTGTCAAAGGGCGATCGCGCTGTTAAAAGATTAATACAAGTTACACCTAAACTATAAATATCACTGGCAAAAACCGCCCGACCTCGCATTTGTTCCGGTGCGACATATTCAGGACTACCTATACTTGTACCCGTATGATTTAAAGCCGTACCTGTAGCAGATTTTGCTGCACCAAAATCTACAATTACTAACCTGTTATCACTACCCCGACGAATAATATTTTCTGGTTTAATATCTCGGTGAATTACTTCTTTGCTATGGCAAAATTGCAGCACTGACAATAAATCAATTAATAATTGCCGAATTTTGCTTTCATTAAATGCGCCATTTTGTGCTAATTCCTGAGCTAAATTTAATCCATTAATAAATTCTTGGACTAAATACTGTCTATCATCTTGAGTACAATAGGATAAAAGTGCAGGAATTTGTGGATGTTGTCCTAAATCATCCAACTGTATAGCTTCTTGATTAAATAACTCTACGGCTTTCTGTACTGTACTTGTACCTTGGGCTTGGGGATAAAATAGCTTGATTACACACGTAGGCTTGGAGGGTTTATCCTCATCCACTGCTAAAAAAGTTCTGCCAAAACCACCTTGTCCGATGGGTTTGATAGCGCGGTAACGTTCTTTGAGAAGTAACTTAGTACCACAAGTCAGGCAAAACTTGACATCATTAGGGTTTTCCGGCTTGGAACAATGGGGATTAAGACAATAACTCATAAGGTAAAATCATATTCACTTATATTCAGTAAATCACAAAATTATCTGTTTAGCCTGGGTGGGGGATTAAATCTCGATGGAGTTACTAGAGGTGTTGTGACTACACCTTTAAGAGTGGGTTTTTTAGCTACTTAAGAATTTCCGTACCTTGAGGCTCGAGAATAGTCAACTACTTATATTTTATTGTGCCTGATTTTTTACGAAAAAGAACTATTTACTTTCATCACAACGTGATAGAGTCCTTATCAGGAAGTTTGTGATTGTGGCTTACATCTAGTATCATGTAGGCTGTTTAGACTATAAATAGTATGGTTTATATTTAGGGAAAGAAAAAATGAAAGTTTGGCTTGTTTGTGTTTTCGTATTATTTGCTTTAGCACAATTTTTTGATTGGGTAAAAGAAGTTTCCCTACCATTACCTATATATATTTTAGCAGGAGTATTTTTAGCGGTTGCATCCAACTACGATAAAATTGTTGGTGGTTATTTCAGTGAGGTACAACCGGAAATATTACCCCAGCCACCCCAGTTAGATGCATCAACTAAATCAACACCCATATCATCCACACCAATACCTTTATCAAATCCTGTGAAAGAGGGAAAGAATCTCTGCAAGAATAAATTGCTGAATTAAAAAATGCTAAAGTGAACCAAATACTCCAACATCTACAACCCCAGGCTACTGCTATACCGTGATGAATAGACTTTTCGCTAACTTCGGTGCATTGTTTATTCAAGATCGAGGTTCAAGTCTAACTTTTAGCTTTCATAATTGCCTCTCTATCCTATTGCTGAGTAGTATGGGAGCGACTGCTTTAGTCTGGGGAATAAAGGAACTGAAATGGTTACAAGCTTCGGAGTTCAGGATTTATGACCAAATGTTGCGTTCACGTCCCCAAGAAGCAATGGATGCACGCATGTTATTAGTCAGCATTACTCAAGAGGATTTGATGCGGTAACAATGGCCTTTGTCAGACCAAACTATCAATAAGTTAGTACAAAAATTAGCTTATTATCACCCCCGTGTAATTGGATTAAATATTTATGGTCATAAACAAAAAAATTTAGCTGCTAATCTGCAAAATAAAATAATTGGCACTTGTTTGTTAAGCAATATTGGTAGGTTAGAAGTCCCCCCACCACCTGATTTTCCTCTAGATAATATCGGGTTTGATGATGTGGTTACAGACAACTCCACATATCAAGCTATTCGTCGTGGTTTATTATTTCCTAATTATACAGATAAAGATAGTCAATGTAAAACACAATTTTCTTTTGCAGCTTTGTTAGCTATTAATTATTTGGAAAAACAAGGTATAACTTTTAATTTAACTAAAAGTCAAGAATTACAAATAGGTAAAACTTTATTTCCGGGCTTAGATAAAAATGCTGGCAGCTATGAAGATACAGATGCCTATGGCTATCAAATTTTATTAAATTATCGTCATCCAAATCACCTGGCTATACAAGTTACTTTGACAGAGGTTCTTACAGATCAAGTAAATCCCAATTGGGTACAAGATCGCCTGGTAATTATTGGGACGACTGCTAATAGTCTTCATCCTGGTTTTTATACTCCCTATAGCAGTTTATCAGACCAACCTGCAAGAATACCTCGTATTTTTATTCATGCTCAAATAGCTAGTCAAATTCTGACGACGGTTCTGGATGGACGACCTCTGATGTATTATTGGCGAGACTGGGCTGAGTTATTGTGGATTTGGAGTTGTTCATTAGTGGGTGCTGTTTTAGCATGGCAATGGTGACATCCTTTGATATTTCTGTTAGTAGAAGGTTTCATTTTTGTAGGTGTAGTGGGAATTACTGCTGGTTTTTATCTACAAGCAATATGGATACCTCTATTTGCACCTGCTTTGGGTTTAGTATTCAGCAGTTTTGCTGTCATAGGTTATACGACTTACCAAACTCAAAAGCAAAACCAGACAATTCTGCTGAAACTAGAACAACAATGAAGATGCGATCGCAGAATTAAGGTTACTATTAGAGCAAACAACAGAACTTCCATCTAATTTTGATGACTTTAAGTTTGCAGAAATATCAATATTCAAAACCGATGAGTTACTTTTGGCTGGACGTTTCAAAATCTCTAAATCTCTTGCTTCTGGCGGCTTCGGTCGTACTTATTTAGCAGAAGATACTCAACGACAAGGTAATCCTATCTGTGTAGTTAAAGAGTTAATGCCAGCCCTTCGAGATCCGAAGTTTTTGTAAGTTGCCCACAGGTTATTTAATACTGAAGCTGAAATATTAGCAGTTTTTGGTAAACATCCGCAAATTCCTTAAATTCCTTAACTGTTTGCTTTTTTTGAATAAAATCAAGAGTTTTACTTAGTTCAAGAGTATATTCTTGGGAACACTTTGAGTAAAGAATTAACACCACAAAAAGGTGCGAAAACTGAAGCCTATGTTGTTAATCTTATTCAAGAAATTTTAGAAATTTTAGTATTTATACATCAAAACCGTGTAATTCATTGGGATATTAAACCAAGCAATATTATAAGAGGTAGTAAAAATAATCAACTGTTATTAATAGATTTTGCTGCAGTCAAGTTAATTCAACCACGCATAGATGAGGAAACGGAATTAGCTACCGTTGCTATCGGCACAAGAGGCTATTCACCACCAGAACACTTTGCTGGATATCCCAGGTTATCGAGTTATATTTACACTTTAGGTATGATTCGTATTCAAGCTATTATTGGCACTCCACCCCAGGAATTCCCGCTGCATCCAGAAACTGGTAAGATTATGTGGCGACAAACAACCAATGTCAGCAATGAATTAGCGACTATTTTAGATAAGATGGTTTGTTATAACTTTAGCGATCGCTATCAATCTGCTACTGTTGTTCTTCAGGATTTAAAGTCAATTAGTTATTAGTCATTGGGTAAGCATTCAGCTATCAGACATCAGCAGTCAGCTTTTTCAGGCTAACGCCAAAAATACCTAATTTTAATAATTCAGCAATTTCTCAAACATTCTAACTCCTGACTCCTGACTCCTGAATTATTACAAAGCGCGTTTATGTAGGAAAATTTAGATGTTGCATTAAATTATGCAAACCATACATACATAAATAAATTATTATTTTTACCATTAGCAATTATAATGAGGATTATTTTTTTGTTAAAGTTTTCCAAAAAGTGAACGTTGAGTAACTTTAAGAACATAAATGGTATCAAAATTTACATTAATTACATTAAGTAATGTAAATTAACTTGTGCATAGGAACAAAACAAGTGCTGAAGAAAGTCTTGACGATTGGGGTTTTGACCCTGTTTTTGTTAACATTCCCACTGATGGGCAATGCGTTAGCCCAAGGAACATCTACACCACCTGATCCTGATACTGGAGATACAGCATTTATACTGATATCGTCAGCACTCGTATTGCTGATGACACCGGGATTGGCTTTTTTTTATGGTGGGTTTGTGCGATCGCGCAACATCCTCAACACCTTAATGATGAGTTTTGTGTTGATGGCCATTATAGGAGTAACCTGGGTTCTCTGGGGTTATAGCCTATCATTTGCCCCTGCTTTACCCTTTATCGGTGGCTTGGAGTGGTTAGGCTTAAATGGAGTCGGTTTAGAAACAACCGGTTATTTGGAAGATTCGGCCCCTGCGGAAGTAGTTTCCTATGCGGGGACAATACCTCATCAAGCATTCATGATCTATCAAGCCATGTTTGCAATCATCACCCCAGCTTTAATTTCTGGGGCGATCGTAGAACGGATGAGTTTCCGCGCCTATTGCCTATTTGTGCTGTTGTGGTCAACCTTTATCTACACACCCCTAGCACACATGGTCTGGGCAAAAGGTGGATTTCTTAGTTTATACGGTGGTTTAGGCGCTCTTGACTTTGCAGGTGGCACAGTCGTACATATTAGTTCTGGGGTTTCTGCACTTGTTGCAGCCATCGTTCTCGGACCCCGGAAAAGCCACCCTGATCGCCTCAGTCCACCCCACAACGTCCCCTTTATTTTATTGGGTGCTGGTTTACTCTGGTTTGGCTGGTTTGGCTTTAACGCTGGTAGCGCCTTATCTGCTGGTAGCATTGCCACAGCAGCGTTTGTTGCTACTAATACAGCAGCAGCAGCTGGTGCATTAATGTGGCTAATTCTAGAAGCAACTCTCAGAGGTAAACCCACCGCAGTTGGTGCAGCCACAGGTGCAGTAGCTGGTTTAGTTGGTATTACTCCAGCCGCAGGATTCGTCACACCCTTAGCAGCGATTCTAATCGGTTTCATTACTGCCGTCGTCTGCTTCTATGCAGTCAGTTTCAAGCACAAATTGAACGTTGATGATGCCTTAGACACATTTCCCGTTCATGGTGTCGGTGGAACATTAGGGGCAATTTTAACCTCCATTTTTGCTACCACCGAAGTCAACTCAGGCGGTAAAGATGGGGTATTACGTGGTAATTTTGGGGAATTTTTCGTAGAAATAGCAGCGATCGCCATAGCTTATATCATTGCCGGTGCTGGCACATGGATAATTTTGAAAGTTATTTATGCTACTATTGGTTTGCGTGTCAAAGAGGAAGCAGAAAATCAAGGTCTAGATATTAACGAACACGGAGAAGAAGGGTATAACTCCGAGTTTGGCGATCGTATTAACGTTTAGAAAAATATCAACTCACGAGTATTAGATCCCCGATTTCTCATCAAAGAAGTCGGGGATTTGATCATAACAATAGACGACGGTATGTGGGAAATTCAGCAGCTTTAGCCCTGAGAGGGACGCGACACGAGTGGTTTTAACCACCTTGGTCTTCTGGGTGTATACTCTTGTCTTGCAGGAACTTCATGAACTGTGTTTGAGCAAATTCTTGCTTCTTTTTTCAATAGACCTCTTACAGAATTATTTTTATGTTATGAAAAAAAGTTTTACTTTAATGCTAATTAGGTAAGATAATTGAGAAAAGGGATACTTGTGGCGTTCCGTAGGAGCTATTGCCAAAAAAAGAGTAAATTAAATTCTATTATTGCCCTAATATGAGGTTATGAAGAAATGAATTATCAGTGCATCCAGAAGTTAAATCTAAGAGGACTTAAACGTCACTTTGGAGTTAGGAAAAAAACTTTTAAGAGAATAGTTTTAACTATAAAATCATTCCAAGCAAGTAACAAGCACAGTAAGAGCAGACCGAAACCTCTACTTGGTATTCAAGAGCAAGTTTTGGTGACTCTGGAATATTGGGGAGAATACTAAACTTACTTCCATATTGCTACGAGTTGGCGAGTGTCAGAATCAACTATTTGTCGCATTGTTCATCACATAGAATCAGAACTGATGCAGTCAGGAATGTTACGTCTTCCCCGAAAAAAAGCCTTGCTCAGAGGTTTGAATCAGCCTGAAGTAGTAGTAATAGATTTAACTGAAACTCCGGTTGAACGTCCAAAAAGAAAACAACAGGAATTTTATTCAGGAAATAAAAAAGGTCATACCCTCAAAAGCCAACTGATTATCAATCAAGAAATGGGGGAAATTATTTGTACTTTCCTTGGTAAAGGTCGCTGCGACGATTTTTCCTTATTCAAAGCTAGTGGAATTCATTTTCACCCCAAAAAACAAGGTCTCAACGACAGTGGTTATCAGGGAATTGACGAATTTCATAGCAACAGTTATACTCCCAAAAAAAGCCTAAAAACAGAGAACTCTCTATCTTAGAAAAAGACTATAATCGGGTTCTGGTAAGAGGGAGAATCGGCATTGAACAGATCAATCGCCGCCTGAAAATTTTTAAGGTTTTTGGTGATAGATATCGTAATCACCGTCGTCGTTATGGTCTGCGTTGTAACTTACTGGCCGCAATTTAGAACTACGAGTTAAGTTTAGCCGTAACAAAATTTAAAACCCCCATTATACCAAAAAATTAATTTTGCAAAAGATATATTACTTAAGTAATAGGGATATCTTAAATTCAATCGTACTATAATTTATAAGGACATTTACTGAAAAATAGCTGTACTTAATGATCATAAATTATTTAAATCAAACAATAAGCCAAGCTAATGCCACAGGAATTGTTGTAGTTGATAACAACAGAAAGATGGTAAGCCTGAATAGAAAATTTATAGAGATGTGGGGGTTACCTTCACAAATAGTGAGCGAGCAAGATGAAAAGCTAGCATTAGAGTTTGCTTGCTCTCAGGTGAAAAATCCTAATATTTTTATTAAAGAGATTCAAGAAATCTACATATATATGGAATTAGAAATTTATGACATTATTAAACTCAAGGATGGTCGATTATTTAAGCGCACTTCACAGCCTCAATACTTAAAAGAGAAGATTGTGGGGAGAATTTGGACGTTTCGTGAAATAAACCAGTGGAGCATTGAGCCGGAGTTAGATATAATTAAAGATAAAATGTTTCTTTTTCCATCTCTTGGTTAATTCAATTTCTTTCTTAAGAAAGATTCTCATTTGTTACTAAAGATTAATCATTTTCTGATATATTTGTTATTCCAAGTCAGGAGAATATAATTATTAAAACTCTTTCTTCAGAAGAATTATTGTCTACCGATTATGGTAATACCTGCACCTGTTTGGTTTCCTATTATTGTTGATACCTCTGCACCGATAACAATTAATGCTCAGATTGTTGAACAGATTAAACTACTAATTGCGATTGGAGAACTACAGCCAAGTAATGCTTTGCCGACTGTTACTCAATTAGCTAAACATCTAGGAGTAAATCACAATACTATTGCGGCAGTTTATAACTATCTAATTGAATCTGGTTATCTGATAGCTCAAAGGGGTAAAGGAACTTTTGTCGCTAACTCTCAAGCTGTAGAGAATCTCGTTACCTACAAGCAATTGTACAATCTGTTAGGTCAAGCCTTTAATGCTGCAACCATAATTGGATTATCTCCATCTGAATTTGGTGCGGCTGCTTACGCACAAGCAGTAATGTTGAATCGACATCAGCCTGGGGCTTTAAAGTTAGTATTTGTAGAATGCTTACAACATAGTGCAGATGTATATAAAGCTATTCAAACAGAAATTAAAAAACATTTATTATTCCTTGAGCTAGAAGATTTAAAGGCTAAACAGCCAAAAGCGTTGAAAGAGTTGTTAGCCGCTGATATTGTGATTACAACGGTGCAACATTTATGGGAAGTAACTCAAATAGCTGAGAGTGAACAGGAAGTAATTGGTGTTGATATTAAGCCAGACTTACAACTTTTAACACAAATTTCATCTTTGCCTCGTAACGCTTTAATATTGCTTGTTTGTCAAGAAGAGAGCAGAAGTGAAGACATGAAAAATATGTTACAAAAAGCTGGAGTTTCCCACATAAATTTTCAACCTTTAGGATTGGAGCAGCTTCAGCAAAATCCCCAGCTTTTAGAACAGGCTGAGGCAGTTTGTGTTTCCAAAGAAGTTGAAGATTATGTACGTAAGTATAGTTCTCTACTTTCTAGGGTAATGGTCTTTAATTTTAGCCTTAATGAAACTAATGTGTCAGTTTTAAAAGCACGCTTATCTGCAATCCAATTGGCAAAATCACATTTGAGCATCGCGGCACATCCATAGTTGAAAATAAACCGATTACCCTGGTCCTTGGAATGGTGGCACAATTTACGTGAAGCGAGTCAAAAGAGGGACACCCTCGGTTCAACTACTTTCCGGTCTGGAGATTTGCTCTCTGCGTCAGCTGCAACGAGATTATCCTGTTAGTCCCTACATTTTCCAGTCTTCTCGACGTGGCCCGTTGGCACATGATATGATCGCCGACATTGTTGAACGTGCTGGTGAGAAGGCTTCTCTACCTTTTCCTGTTCATACCCATATGCTGCGGCATGGAACGGGTTATTATTTGGCGAATCGAGGCATTGATACCTGAACAATTCAGAGTTATTTGGGGCATAAGAATATTGAGCATATTGTTCGTTACACCTAACTTGTATCTACTAAGTTTCATGGGCTTTGGGATGATTAATGTTTAACACCCTGCCTAATTGTCGCCCATCTCCCCCAAAAAAAATCGCTCTCCGTTCACAATATTTACACTAGTTTCTTCTCCATGAAAATACCTAAAGGATCTTCGGTATAATTTCCAAAAGGGTCACAATGCTGATAACCTGCTTTTTTATAAAGTCCCAAAGCTTCAGGCTGGGAGATACCAGTTTCAAGCCGAATTAGCTTGAGACCAGATGCCCGCGCACAGGATTCAAGCTTGTCTAAAAGACGGCGACCAATCTTTAAGCCTCGAAACTCTGGCAGAACGAACATCCGTTTTATCTCTGCATAGTCTTCATCTTGCTTGACCAATGCACCGCATCCCACAATTACGTTATCAACGCTAACGGTAAGAAAAGTTACATTTGGCTGTTGTAGCGACTCAGGTGACAGAAGGTGATTACTTTCCGCTCTATATAGATGTGTCAAGTAATGGTCAAGCTGCTCAATAAGCTTGTAGACTTCGGGAAGAGCAGGATCACCCCTTTGAATAACTATGTGCTGCATATAATTACAACTTTATACACCTTAAACTCTAAAAACTCTAACCTCTTTTAAATCGAGTTTCCTCTTAAATAAGCAGTGCTAGTACTGACATAGGAAAACTCTTTAATCTATTAAAACCCAGATTTTTCACGAGTGAAAAAAATAATTTATATAAGCTGGATGACAGATAATTTTTTAGATACATAATTAACTTAGATTCAGAAACAGAAGTAGATTAAGTAGAAAGCGTGAATACATAGATAAATAAGGCACTAATTATTTTTGAGTTCGGAAATTTAAATGGTGTTAAAATGGTCTGAGAATAAAATCAAGCAGGCTAAAATGAGGCTTGAAAAAGCCAAATGAATTTACATAGTTGATGGCGGTTATTGTGGGTTCATAGGCGAAGCCCCATTATGATGGGGAGCCATTTATGCGTTGGCTAATAGTTTTTTGTCGCGTATCAGTGCAAGTGGTTCTGCGACCTCAAGAGTGCAAGGGATTTGTTTTACTCCCAAAGAGCTGGGAGGTTGAGCTTACTTTCGCTTGGCTCAACTGGTGTGGCTGACTCAGCAAAGAATATGAGCAATTACCTGAAATAACCGAGACTTTCATTTACCTTGCTATGATTCGGATCATGGTCAGACAACTTGCATGATTTTTTACTGGCTTTCACTTTTCAAACATCCTCTAAGACTTAATCTTTTCGGCATGGGCTTGACAGTGTTGCGTAGCAGCAGTAGGTATTTCGATATTACTGATAATAGGCAAACCGTTTGTTCTTATAGAAAGTCTTAATCAGCTACTCAAAGGTTGTTAGCATCACATCCTAACAGACAAATCAGTAAAGTAACAAGTAATAGTGGTGATATATTTCAACGTCATAATCCAAGTTTTCCTGATCTCCTCCTATACTCTAAATGCCTAAAACCTGGAATTTTTTAAATGTCTGAAAATTGAGAGTCAATAAGCTATCTAGCTTTTATTGTTTGTCAGTTTTTGCAGTGATAATACAGTTAGAAATTGCTGCTTTAAAGCCAGCAAAATTAGCATAGTATTTAGAGTATAAACATTCATTTCTAATAAACTTTCAAAACCGCTCAATTAGATTTAACTGTCGGGAATAAGAAGGTAAATAACATAACTCTATTTCTAATTGTCTTGCATAGTTTTGTACGAAGTGACACTTCTGGCACTTAGCATTATCTAGTACCAGAACAGTAGGAATATTTAGACCTAAATTGGCTAATTTAAATAGCAATTGGTAAATACTTTCTGAATTAATATAAGTTTCATTTGTTGTGATAATTATTTCCTTAGTGACTGCATTAACTGCTGCTAAAACATTAAACCTCTCTCGTCCAGATGGTTAACAGATAAATGTTCTTGTAAAACTCCATAAAAATCCCAAATATGCTCGATGTACGACTTAGGTGCTGCATCAACAAAGAAAACTGCTTTTTCTCCGCTGATAGCCTCTTGCAACAATGGTTATAGGTTTTTTACTCTATATTTTTCTACTTCATCAATCTTTTCTAATTCTACTGACTTTCCCGGCACTTACCCCACTTTTAAGCACTGCAAGCCAGTTCTTTTTAAGAATTATCTTACCTGTGTTGGACTGCGCTTTACACCACTTAAATTTTCAATAGCATTGCTCGCTTCTGCAATACTTGACGCTGGATTTTTGTCGAAATAATATTTCGAAATATCACTATAATGATTCAAGTTGCTTGTTTGTCCTTTATGGTTGATTTTTTTAGTTATTCTACCCATCCTGATTGATATTGTTTAATATAAATTGTTAACGTTGTTTTTGATATTTTGCACCAGCTACAAATTTCTTTATGTCTTATACCCAGACTTTTTAGATACAGAAATTCTATCTTTTTTTGTACTAATGGATGAGGATAATAAAATCTTTCATAATGCAACTTATTATTCTCTTATTTTGTAAAATCTATTCTCAACATAAGACTTTATCTCTTAATAGCTGTTTATTGATTACTTGTTTATAGTACTTGTTTTTGTCGCTGGATCAAAGTCCAATTATTAACCGTTTTTAGTATAATAAAAAACTGACTAGTTATGGTTTTCCACCATAGGCCATTAGCCAAACATTTAAGACAAAGGGATCAGCTAATCGAAGGAACTGTTGATAAGAGGTAACAAAATCTTGCTTTTCTTGCTCAGTTACTAGTCCAGCTTTGACTATAGGTAGCAATAAATCTGGATCAAATCTCTCCAAAAATCCTTCAACCCTCAGTTCATCACTATTGACAACAATTACTTCCATATCAAGATTTTTAAAGCCAACTTCCCTTAGGATGCGCCGTAAGGGGGGTCCAATACGAGCATTTCCACCTTGAGAGGCTTGTCAATGGCTATCATTATCTAACAATAACGATGGAAATTTAGAAATTGGAGGATCTACAATAGATTGAATATCTTAGTCTATATCAATAATCACAAGCTTGCCCCCAGGTTTTAGTACACGTAGAATTTCTTTGGTAGCCCCGGATGGATCAGGTAAATGCTGAAACAGCAGGCGTGCCACTGCAAAATCGAAGCTGCTTTCCTTCAATCCTGTGTCCATGACTGAGCCTTCGATTATTTGCAATAATCGCTTAGCAATTTTATCTTGCAACTGATGCTTAGCTCGTAAAACCAATAATAGGATCGATTTCTACAGCTATCACGGCAATATTTGGTAACCAAGTTAGTAGCTTTTGTGTGAAGAAGCCTGGTCCGCTCCCTAATTCCACGACGGACATGCAGTCATTCAACCCAAATCGAGCGAGAGTGCGTGCCTCCTTATCCCAACTTAGGAGAACTTGAGTATACAAAAGTTGTATTTCCCTATCTATGTCACGATGTACATTACTAGCGTTGTAGGATCCTGGAATCTTAATTAATTAAGAGCGTCTTATGTTGGAACAAATGAAAAGTAGTAAAAATGACAGATACGTCAAGCTCATATCCTCAAGCAATCAAATATTTAAAGAAGGTAGGCAAAGTACATACATCCCTCAACACAGCAAGATAAATAAAAAATAGTTAGGGACAAGGCATTGATGTATAGAAGTAATGATCCGGGGATTGCTTTGAGAGGAAACTGCTAATATGATGAAGAGATTTCAGCAGAAAGCTTCAGAGTTAAAGTCACTGCTCCACCAGCAAGAACGGCATAGTTTACAGCTAGATAACTTATGAGTTAAGGACCTTGGCATAAGTAGCAGTTTTTTCCCGAGTTATAATAGTGTTCCGTAACCGCTCAATATGCCTATTTAAGCGATATCTGTTTAGTGAGCTAGAGAGGACTTTAGCTGCACCTTTTACATTACCAATGCAACCACTAGCACCGCACCTACATTTAAATGGTCTCTCCATCCTCCATTCTGTAGAGGGATAAAAAAAAGTCAACTCATCCCCTGGCTCAAGATCGCGTTCAGCAAATATCGTTAAGCTACCGCAATCTATGAACGTTGATGGATTACATGAATGGTTCATATTTGCAAACACAAAATCTAGTAAATGTGTTTGTTCATCTACTTGAACTGTTTGGTAAGTTTGATTCTGAAAAATCAAAGTATCTTTTGCTTGATAGATTGGGTAGTGCGCTGGAATTCTCAATGTTGTGAAAACACAAAAGCCATTAGTTAGTTCTCTAAATTCTATTTTCAGAGACCCTATAGATTTAAGTTTATTGAAAGTGTTGGTTGGGTAAAACATCAACTAACCCCTGCTACTTTTAATGTTGAGTTTAACCAGATAGTGGGTGCCGCAATGTTGCCAAAAGATTTAAATATCATACATATCTATTATCGTTTCATGAGAAATTTCCTTCTCTAGGTCTCCTTTATTAGCCCAAGCCATATTTACGATAGTTCGGGTTATATTTCCTCGGAGCGGGGTAACGCGATGCATAGTCGTGTCTGCTTTGATCAAATAAACGTCACCCTTGGCATGACTCCGTGACTGTACAGGAAAATGTTCTAGATAATACTCAACATTAGGGTTTTCTTTATCCCAGTGGGTGTTAGGGATTAACTCAAGCGTTCCACCTAATTCAGGCGGTGGAGCTTCCATAAACCAAACTAAGGAATAACTATAATCATCCCAGTGCCAACCGTGTGTATCCCCTGATTGAGTCATGCGAGTAATCAAGTACTTTTCCTGTTCAAAAGGACACAGGATAACTTCGTCTTTCACAATCATCGAGAGGAAAAACATTAGAGCTTCTGAATGATATATTGCTGGGATAATTTTTCCTTTTTGCTTAATATCTGCTTGTCGAACATTTTCCATGAAACGTGGAGTATTGCTTGTTACCTTGAGAAATAATTCTCTACGAACAGCATGTTGATCTAGCAAGTTGCAAACCTCTCCACGAACACCTGTTTCTATCACAGGTGGAACAAAGTTTGGAATCTTAACGTATGCCTCATTCTGGAAACTGTTTGCAAGGTCCTGAAGCAAGTTCTCAGTAAATAAACCCCTCTCAAAGTAGTGCTTTCTCAGGAGTTGATCGACTTGAACTGAAACATCTTCAGAATGATTGATAGAAAAGGAAGATTCCATATCTAAGAGTGGAATGCTCATAAAGAAATCCTTTTGAATTGGACAACTAAATTTAATTAACTTATTGTTGATAACCAGTGCTAACTAATGTTTTCGCAATCTATTAACAAAAAAGTATTTGCACCATTATGCCGAGATAGGTATAAAGTCCAGCAATTATGCTTGAAAACTCTCAACTTGAAAAAGCTGAAGAGTTATATACTTCCTTAGAGAAACACCGTTTTTGATAGCAAAAATTAAGCATCTCCAATAAGCTGTATGTTTCTATGAATTTCTCACTGTATATAACACTAACTTGCTTAACGACAACTATAATACCACTATAATAGTAAAGTTAGACCAAGTAAATAGTAGAATCAAAAAATTTTATTTTTTGATTTACGCACTAAAGATAGTAAAGATAGTGAGGATGCGCTCTGAAATCAATGCCATTATGAATATTGTGGAGATGTACCACGCTTTCAGAGATTACCTTTGGGAAAGACAGCTTTAGCTACTCGTGCCGTTTCATCAGGGACGGGAGGAATTTCTTCGGGGTGCAGGTACATATGGCATAGAGCCGAGATGGGGTAGATATAGGGACGCTGTTACCAGGGGCAAGATAGGCTGAAAGCATTGTCAAGACTTGGTTTTAGAAGTCGTGTTTCTGATTAATAATTGACCCCTGAGAAAAAACTCGACGGATTGACCTACCAAAATTACCAAAATTATTAGGAGGGTGCTGGGAGATTATTGTAAATCTTTTAAGATTTTATTCACTTCATCTATGTTGAAAAGATCTGGATTAAAGCTTTCACCCACCCACTCCATCCTCTCCTCATATTCTTGATGTGATAGATCAGCAATGATTTCCAGCAACTCTGCATAGCCCCAAGAACCACCACAATCTTCAGGAGGACAAGCACACTTCCCAGTAATACATACAGGATATTTGGTATCTGGAGAAGATAGTAGTTCTTTTTCCACCAAAAGCTCATGTTCCCAGCTATAGCCAAAATCTTAAGTATAGGAAAACTTGAAGTAAGTATAGGAAAACTTGAACTAAGTATAGGAAAACTTGAACTTTTCACCCTTAACCACCTGAGTGAGCTTGACACTATTCTCCGAACGCACATGAGAATCTGGTTGAGATTGACCGTAATCAACACCAGCAATAGTCCATGAATGCATCGGATAATTATCCGAGCCCATTACGTCTTGTACAGTCAGATGTAACTGTTGAAGAGTCATTAGTGACAAGTTAAGCCCGTAAGTCTTGTGTTAAGAGCCTTTGAGAGAATTGTGGTAAAGAAACTGGTCAGTCCCACGTTGAAGATCAGGAAAAGGAATCACTTGTCTATATTGAGTTTCCCACGATTTTTGACCCTGGCAAATCCCTCGCTTGACAATTTCCCCTTTTCCTTAACTTGTCAGCAATGAGTGTACTCTGTCCGCAGAATCTTAGTGTCTTTAGACCTGAGAGTGTCAATAAGGATTGCTGTTTTTACCATACAATTCAGACTCAAAATTGCTAAAGTTTGTCAGCCTGATGTACATTTAACATACTCACCATCAAAACTATCCGGGCTTAAAGCATCTAACCAAGGAACCCATTTTGAATTTTGAACTTTTAATTTTTTAGTCGTGTCCACTTCTGCAAAACCATTTCCTATCTGGGGAATTTTCTTGCTGATAACCAACGGTATCCTGATGTTAGCCATCATCTTGCTAATTTGGCGACAGCAGAAACTAATCACCGCTTATGCAACCAGCAACCCCTCAGAACCAATCAACTTCAACTCTCCAACCCCTTCTTTCGCACCGGAATTAGGACCCCGGCATAAACTTAGTTACAGCCAATGGCTAGACATCCTCAAACAAGAAGCCAACGCAGCCGCCCAAAAACCGCCTGAAAAGTTAACTATATTGGCTGGAGATTCTTTGAGTTTGTGGTTTCCACCTGATTTATTACCAGAAGACAGAAATTGGCTAAATCAGGGAATATCCGGCGAAACCAGCGATGGACTATTAAAAAGATTAGATTTATTTGACCGCACCCAGCCAGATATCATTTTAGTCATGATTGGAATTAATGACCTAATTCGCGGTGTAGGTGATAAGGAAATTTCAACCAATCAAAGACGAATTATCCGCTATCTCCGCAGGAATCATCCCCAAACGGAAATTATAGTGCAGTCGATTTTGCCTCATGGGGGAGAAGAAGCAACATGGGAGGGACGGGAAAAACTTCTGGCTATCCCCAACCGTCGTATTCGCAAGTTGAACGAGGAACTACAAAGGATAGCTAGTCAACAAAATGTTCAATATATCAACTTACATCCCCTCTTCACCAACAAACAAGGTGATCTACGCCGGGAATTTACCACTGATGGCTTACACCTCAATCCGCAAGGTTATCTAATTTGGCGGACTGCATTGCAGATTTATAATAATTTAGAACGAGTTCAGGAGTTCAGGAGTTCAGGAGTTCAGGAGTTCAGGAGGCAGGAGGTAGGAGGCAACAGGCTATAGGCATAAACTAGAGCATTCAGAGGACAGAATAACCACTGATAACTGATAACTGAATTGTGTCTTAGCACGAGAAAATAAGAAATAGTGATTTTAGCAGTCAGACTCAAATGGATACTAAAGCGTTTAAACGCCGATTACAACATTCAGAAAACTACAACCGTAAAGGGTTTGGACACAAAACAGAAGTTGCCACTCAGTTGCAGTCTGAGTATCAAAGTAACTTAATTCAAGAAATACGCGATCAGAACTATATCCTCCAAAGAGGCAATGTTACCATCAGACTAGCACAGGCATTTGGATTTTGCTGGGGAGTAGAACGTGCAGTAGCAATGGCTTATGAAACCCGTCAACACTTCCCCAAAGAACGCATCTGGATTACCAACGAAATTATTCACAATCCTTTGGTGAATAAGCGGATGCAGGAAATGCAAGTCCAATTTATCCCTGTAGAAGCTAATAAAAAAGACTTCTCTCTTGTTGATCAAGGCGATGTAGTCATCCTACCCGCCTTTGGTGCCAGCGTCCAAGAAATGCAGATCTTAAATGATAAAGGTTGTCAAATTGTTGATACAACTTGTCCTTGGGTTTCCAAAGTTTGGAATACAGTTGAAAAACACAAAAAAGGCGAATATACTTCCATTATTCATGGCAAATACAAACACGAAGAAACAGTTGCCACCAGTTCCTTTGCAGGTAAATATCTAATAGTCTTGAACTTACAAGAAGCAGAATATGTAATTAACTACATTCTCAATGGTGACAACCGTGAAGAATTTTTAGCTAAATTTGCAAAAGCTTGTTCCGCTGGATTTGATCCCGAAAAAGACTTAGAAAGAGTCGGTATTGCTAACCAAACCACTATGCTCAAAGGTGAGACCGAGAAAATTGGTAAACTCTTTGAGAAAACCATGATGCAGAAATATGGACCAGCCGAATTAAGTCAGCATTTCCAAAGCTTCAACACCATCTGTGATGCTACCCAAGAACGCCAAGATGCCATGTTGGAATTAGTCGAAAATAATCTAGATCTAATGGTAGTAATTGGTGGTTTTAATTCATCTAATACAACTCAATTACAACAAATTGCATTTGGCAGAAATATTCCTTCCTATCACATTGATGCTGTTGAACGCATCAAATCAGGTAATGCCATCGAACATCGGCAATTAACAGGAGAACTAATAACAACAGAAAACTGGCTTCCACCAGAAGAAATTGTTGTAGGAATAACCTCCGGTGCTTCTACTCCCGATAAAGTTGTAGAAGATATCATTGAGAGAATTTTTACCTTAAAAGCAACCTGATAATTAGTAATTTCTAAGTAAGAATTCAGGAGTCAGGAGTCAGGAGTAAAATTCTCTTGCCATCTAGATTTTAATTCAGCTTATTTAGCCCCCTAAATCCCCCAATTATGGGTGACTTTGAAAATTCTTGTCACCCCAGAATTGGGGATTATACCATTTCACGAAAACCCTGATACATATCACCTCCCGTTGAGTTATAGTCCTTTGGCGATGCCTACGGTGAGCAAAACTCCCTATTCAACGACTATTAACCCCAACTTTCATAATCTTTAGGATACTGGATTAAATAACCTGTAACTCTGGTTTAGGGGTGTAATTCCATTGGGGTAAGAA
>CAKZGI010000278.1 GCA_936914905.1 uncultured Trichormus sp.
GCCTCATTGCTCAACCTCATACAATCAGCGATCGCTGCCTTCATCTCTCTTAGTAGTTATGTACTATATTTATATGCTTTTGCCCTAGCCTGATACCCAAGTCCACAAAAAACCGCTGTAGGTAAAGCGATCGCTGCCTTCATCTCTCTTAGTAGTTATGTACTATATTTATATGCTTTTGCCCTAGCCTGATACCCAAGTCCACAAAAAACCGCTGTAGGTAAAGCGATCGCTGCCTTCATCTCTCTTAGTAGTTATGTACTATATTTATATGCTTTTGCCCTAGCCTGATACCCAAGTCCACAAAAAACCGCTGTAGGTAATTAGCCGTGTAATCCCTGCCATTATCAGTCTTGACAACCTCTGGTACACCCCAATCCAGCAAACATTGCCTCAACAGAGTTCCAATGGCAAAAGCTTTGGATTTCGGCACAACCAACAACTTCAACCTACGCGAGTAGACATCAATAGAGCCTATCAAGTGATAGCGCCCGTCTTCGAGTATCACATCAACCGGAGTAGAGTCCATTTCCCATAGTTGATTTAGACGGTCTACAGCCTCCGAATAGCTGCCAAAAGCAGTCATAAACCTATTCTTCCAGCTATCAGGGTTAGAGGTGGCCGTAAATAGTTCTTCCTTCTCGCATTTCCAGTCTTGCACCCACCGCTCTACAGTCCGTTTGGAAGGTAAAATTTCATTCTCAAATCTTGTCTGGAGCGCCGCCATAAATATATGCCCTCCAGTCGCGTGAGGAAAATTTACCATTATCCCTAAAACAAAATCCTTAATTTGAGGATTTGTATCAATTTTTGTCTGTCCGGGGCGGTTTCCGTATCTCCCCCCCAATGCCTGGACACTGCCATCTTGCAAGGCTTTATACCATCTCTGCAAGGTAGCGAAAGATACAGAGGGGATTTGCTTTCTGGTTTCAGGAGAAACTGCCACTTTTCCGCTGTTATAGGATTCCGCAAAAACGTGATGGCAAGTTATTTTTTTTAACTGCCTTTCTTTGCAGAACTCTTCAAGAACGCGCAATATCTCAACCTTAGAGTTAATCCTGTCTTCGTCTCTGTTCGCCCTGGCTGTCCTTTTACGCAGTGGGGCAGAAACAACAGGGTTAATTAGTGTTTCTGTTGATATTGATTGGAAAGTGGGGACTAGAGGGTGGGGATTAGGCGTTAGGTATTGTCCATTCTCCATTCTCCATTCCTTATTCCCTATTCTTGGGCGTTCTGGGTAATCCACATCCTTGTTCCCAGCCGGAGACTGGGAATGCTCTTGATCAGGGTCTACCTGTTGTTTCAGGTGTGCCTGGGTTTCCGGGGGTAGGGATGAAATATGATACTCTTTTCCTCCTCCTCTATCTTGTTTTTGTCGAACTTGTACAGGTTTTGCTCATTGCTCAACTTTGTCCTTGGTGCGCCTTTTAGATGTAGGCATTCCAGGTAGTCGAGCGAGTTCAGCATCCATGACTGTCCTTATCAGGAGTTTCGCTGGCATCAAGTAAAAGCAGATAATCATCCAAATGCTTTACGAGAACTTGAGCAATTAGATCAACTTTACGCATCCCCCGTTTTTCAGCCTCAACGCCAACCCTGCGTTTTAATGTGGTTGGCATATTGAAGGTTACAGGGGATTTCCCTGGGGCTAATGGCATAATTTCCAAACTGGAAATATTTATTTCCATAATATAGGATGGTAAAAAGATTTTTTTGTATGGAAATATAAATTTCCATACATTGAGTTGCATTAAAAAATATTTTCCATTTGGTTGATTTTTGGATAATATTGTTTCCATAAGGAAATAAGTATTTACTTCTGTAGAGGGATATCGTGTCAGAAACCCTTGGTAGCCACATCGCAAAATTAAGAGAAAAAGCTGGCTGGAGTCAGAGGAAACTGGGAGAGTTACTAGGTATCTCTCATGTTTCAATCCAAAACTGGGAAAAAGGCTCTAGCACTCCCAACAGCTTGGAACTAGTAAAAATGGCTGATTTGTTCAACGTCAGCACAGATTTTCTTCTGGGAAGGGATAACAACATGAATTATCACGGCTGCAAAGCTTACATTCCAACCGAGGTAGATCAAATGAAACTGGCGGACATCATCTCGGTTGCCGCAGCCCAAATAAAGAAAGTTAGCGAGGGTATCACCCAGATAACAGCCTAAATGTCCAACTTACGTCCAACTTACGTCCAACTTGTAGACGTAAAGCCATAAAATGCTTATCTGTAGGCAATTTCAGAGCATTTAACAACTTCCAACTTACGTCCAACTTCAAGCAGTAGCATCACTCCACATCAACCTACTGCCTACAGTCAATTACACCCAGGCAAGCATCCAACTCTCTAACCCAGTATGGCAAACCAAACCCTTGAACAAGCCCTAGCCAGTCTTCCTGTTGATGCCATAGAAGCTATGGTTGGTTCAAACTTTATGCCTGAATTTTGCAAAGCATTAGGTTTTAACCCCACAGAAACCTATCCTCAATACCGGACAGGCGACGGTAACGAAGCAATAGACTTCACTCTACCCCATAACCTAGATGACACAGATATTTTTCTCAGCACCAAAACCAACCCCAAAATACTAATTGAAATTAAAGGCAAAGACATAAACCTTACCGAAGGTGCATCACAATACAAATCAACAGTCAAACAACTTAAGAGATATTTACTTTCCCCCAACTGTAAAACCGTCGAATGGGGCATCATCACGAACTCATGTCATCTGCAACTATTCAGAAAACACGGTAAAGTTATTCATCCCGCCACACAAAATCTTGAAATTAACACCGAGAATATTACTAAAATCATCAAGCAAATTAAACAAAAAATTCACAGCCCATCAACAGGCTTAACCGTCGCCATCTACAACAACAAAGGCGGTGTAGGCAAAACCCAACCACCGTCAACCTAGCCGCAATCCTTACGCTACAAGGCAAACTGGTATTAGTCATAGACTTCGACCGCAATCAAAGAGACCTTACAGCCTCATTAAATATTAAACAAAATAAAGATACCTTATATTCACTTCTAGAAGATAAAAAAGACATTTTTTCTATTAAAAATGTACTCCAAACTTACTCAATAGAATTTAAAACCCCCAAAAAGACCATTAGTTTTGACGTGATACCTTGCGACACAGAACTAGGTAACAAAAGCGAACAAGAACTCATTAAACTACTTAAAATTCCCAGATTAAAACAGATATTAGACAAAGTAAAACCCAACTACGACTACATCCTCATAGACTCCTCACCCAACTGTCGATTCTTCAGCATTAGCGCCCTCACCGCCACAGACGTAATATTAATTCCAACCAAACACAACAACATCTTCTCTCTAACCAACGCAGCCACCGCCATCAAACACTACATCCCAAAAATTCAACAACTTAAAAAAGACGGCACACCCATAGCCCTCCCGATATTTTGGAACGGCGAAAAAATCACACCACCAGCCAAAGAAGCAGCCCAAAAAGCCATAGATCACATCATCAAACAAGCCAAACACGACCCAGACCCCTACGACCTACTACCCTACTTCTACCCACACTACACATCAACAAACCGCAACCGCGAAGTCTTTGAAATCCCAGGATACGCAAACATAGCCAACGCCACCTTCACCCAAATCCCCGCCGTCTACAAAGACAAAGTAGCCCATCAATACTACTTAGAATTAGCTAAAGAATACTTCCTACACCGCTAACTCCTGTAAATCCTTCAATCCTGAGTATCCTGATTCAGACAAATTATTAATACATATATACTAATAATTATTGCATTCGCCAAAAATATGAGTATTTACGACCTCACGGTAGAAGAAATCGCATACCAAGCCTATGGACAATCCGTAGGATTTAAAAACTTTCAAGGAAATCCCATGCCGACTTGAAACGAACTCCCAGAGACAATCCAAACCGCTTGGAAAGCAGCCGCAACAGCATTAATAGCTAACTCACCCCAAAAATATTAAAGCAGAAGCTTGTTTGCACACGAACACAGCGAAGAAATGGAATTAATCCAATCCAACATTGATTCACAACACAAACGACTAGAAGAACTTAATAAAATAAAAAAAATTGTTGCTGTTATTCAAGGAATAATACTTGCAATCGCCTCAGAAGAAAACATAGAAGAAAGGTTGTTAATAGCTCTTTCCGAGTCACTTTACTACCTCAAAGCTACCGCGCCTATTAGTCCTAATATTCTTTAGCGCACCGGAAAAACTTTAAACTTTAAATCTCCACATAGCTTTTTAGCCCTATGCCAAGCATCTACTGGAGATTCTTCATAAAAAAATTTCCAATGATGCTTACTTTCGGGGCAATAAATAGCCCATTTAACCTTCATAAATCCTGTAAATCCTGATTCAGACAACCCTATGCAACTTCTGATTGAAATAGACAACCTCATAATCAGGTGCAAGTTCTTCTTGTAGTTGCTTCCACAAACTAATTCCTTCCTGCTCAAAAGACTCTTCTTCCTCTGCACTCAAACCAGAGGAATTACCACGGTCATCCCAATCTAGTTTTTTATTATAGGATTCTTCCCATTTTTTTAACCTGGCAATAGTTTCTTGGCTTGGAGGTAAAGTTTTTGGATCAATATTTCCAGCATTATCAACATCTGCCCACCATAAAGGGTAACACCCATAATCAGCCATGAGCCTGATTTTCATAACCTAATCCTGTAAATCCTAGAATCCTGGACATCCTGATTCAGAAAAAAACACCTTCCAAACAGAGGGTAAGCGGGAACATTTATACTTCCAATGTAGAAAAATCAACGCCAGGTCAGACCGAATTTTACTCCAGTTCTTCTTCCACAGAATCCACAACCGGAATTGGAAGCAACGCAGCCATAGCAGCATCAAGCAATTCCTGCAACTTACCATTACCCGCCACAATCAATTCAGCATTAGCCCGATCAGCAGCAAAAAGTTGCTCAACTTTAGCTTCAGCCTCGGCTTTTTCACGGAAACTAGCAGCAGGATTGGTAATTAAAGCCAGAATAATATCTGAGAATTTATCTAATAAAATACATTGTTCAGTTAATGCCTCAGAGGTCGTAGTCATAGTAAAAAAATCTTTTTTAAGAACAAAAAATTTATACCACGATTGAAATAGATATCTAAAATCTTTATTATCCAGGTTGCTGCTTTAAAAAAGCCAGAAAATCCTTCAACTCATCCTCAGACAACATAGCCCTACCACACTTCCCATAAGTCTTCATCAAATAATTTTGTCCCTGTGCAGCAAGCAGTCCACCCCAACCGCTCAATTTGCACCCCAGTTTCTACAATCAAATCTGATAAATCAACCACCCTAGCCTGCTGACCAGGCATAGCAGCAGGAACAACTGCTTTTGGCTTTTCCACAATCCCCAAAACCATCAAAGCCCTTGCCCTAGCCATATCCTCAGCAACATTAACTCGGACATCATACCCAATCCCAGTAGCACGAGTTACTCCATAAATAATTACCATTGCCCGTATAACAAACTTATTCTTATAAACCTGTACAACCTCAGAAAGCAAACAGCCAGCGGGGTACAAACTCCGGAATTGCTCGAACATCAGTCCAACCTGATCGAAATGCTTTTATTATACAAACGAAGTTATTTTTAGTACATAACTACAAAATCCAGAAAAAATGCACCATAGATACCCCCTCTCACAGTAGCTAAGGTCTAAGAAAACTGAGAATTATGGAACCAGAAAACCGCCAAGATCAAAAATTACTGTCCTACATAAGTCTTGGTATCAATACCCTGATCATCGCGCATATTTTATACGTAGGACAACTGGTGAACTCCACCAGTCAAAGCGTAATACGCTTCTAAGAGAATATAAAAGTCATTGTTAAACAAGCCGAAGCAGCAGAAGAGAAGATTGACCGGCTTGATTCCAGAATAGATCGAGTCGAAGCCACCAAACCCAATGCCAAATAGTGATATCCTGGCTCAAATCATCACTACCGAAGATCAAGTCAGAGAACTGAATCAAAATAATTTGCGACAAAGGCGACTACCAAAGCTGCCAAATCAGCACCCAAATATGGCGACTTCTAAACAAACTGAAATTCCGAGAAACAACCCACCTTGAAAACGAGCAAATAGAAAATGCCTAAAAGAATACCTAAAAGTACAAGTTAGCACGCAAAACTAATCAAAGACCTAGGAGATCCGCTGGAAGCAGCAGCTTATATTGAAGTTGTCACAGAAGAAGGCGACCCAAAAATGCTCAAAAAGGCGCTCGCAAACGTAGCTCAAGCACAAATAAACCAGCACTCAAATTGAAATTTTCTAAAACCCTAAAAACCAGTCAGATTGTTGCTTGACTGGTTTTTTGTTGCTCATCCAGAGATGAGTCAGCAGCTACGCAACCATTCCAGATCGCATCCATATTAGGATTCTCCACCAGCCACTTCAGGAACCTGATGATTCCTAGCCAACCGCTCCTTCTCCATCCGCAACCCCTCAAGCAACCCCTTGTTGTTTTCCATAGTTGATTAGCACTCCGTTTTGATTTCACGCAGCTCCTCTACTAAAGCATGTTCATACAGTATAGCGGGAGAGATAACAATCATTTGCTCCAATACCGCACGCTGGAGGTTTTGCCAAACTTGTCGCTTGCTCATTGTCCTTAGCTCATCAACCGATACCTGATGGTTTCTAGCCCCCTCCCTCAACATCTCAAGCAAACCCTTACTGTTTTCGATAGTTAATTAGCGATCGCACTCCAAACATCAACGAGAACGCCAGGACTTCAACCTGGACACGCATTACGTATAACACACCCCATTAAAATCCAAAGTCAATAACAGCCGATTATTGGCTAATCAAACCATGTGAGGCATTAATTAAATTAAGTGACGCTTATGCGACAAAGTTAATCAAACCATGTGACACAACCGCCAACCAACCCAAAACCCTAAAACCCTCTCATCCCAAAACTTCCCAGCACTTCCCAGCACTTCCCAGCACTTCCCAGCACTTCCCAGCACTTCCCCGCAACTCCCGCCATTCTCAATCCATCTGTCATCCTACATTAGCACTGATAAAGGGAAAAGTCTGTAGTCTGTGGTGGTTCTCTTTCTATGGAGCAATTCCAACATACTGCGATCCTGATGTTGCTAAAATTTTTCAAACATCAAAAGCAGTAAATCGGGCTTTACGTTGCTTATTATCAGCAATTCCTGAAAAATAAACCAACTTCCATATATAGTCATCGTCATTATATGGGATTACCGAGTTTATTAGAGGTAAAATTGATGTATTCTTGAGAACTTATAGCATTCACAGTCTATAAACTGGGAACAAGTAATTATTTTTCTATATGAACATTTTCTTCTGGTGAAACATTCACATCTTCATCAGGTGACGCAACAAGTTCTGATATTTTCTTAGCTTTCTGAATCATAGCAAGAGTAGTATAGGGATGACTCTGTGTAAACGCGCAAGACTTACCATTTTTGTCGAGAGTATCATTAACTATTGGATCAACTCTAAGGAAGGGCTCGATATACACTATCTGACGTGGTTCTTCTGGCCTGTCGAATCATCCAGCCTTCTCAAAACTGGTGTGTTATCTAACGTACAATTGTAATATGGAGCATCCACCATTTCATAAATATACTTGATTCTACCATTCTTGTAGAACCCAATATAACGAGAAGATTGAAAATTTCGCTTATTTTGGCAGATGTAAACGCTAAGTGTTATGGGTTCTACCCAACTAGCAGCAACAATAAGAACTTGATTATTGTTTAAGTCCCAGTGTTACTTTTTTACTAAGTAGGTAGAGACAAATAAACATAACTATGTAACAAGATGTAAATTACTTGAAACCGTTAGGATTGCCTGATTCCGCTTTGCTGCATTCGCCATGACATAGTTATAAATTTTTCCGCCCACCTACTTACTTGCATGAATGTTTTGCTCCTAGTGAGGCATGGTATTTATAATACCATTGTTCAGTAGGAGACGGGTAGTAATATTATTCATTCTCTGATTACAATATGATAAATAAACAAGGTAAATTGAGAGGATAGTGAAAAATGTATCAAACAGATCCGCCACTTTCTGCTAAAGAAACATTACCAACAATGTATGATCTTCCTAGTGAAGACCCGGAGGAACCTGGTTTGCCAGATCAATTTCATTTATTCCAACCACAATTATTAGCAGAAACATTCAGACCCCCTATCTATCCTAGCGACCAAATATTTACAGCTAGTGATATCAATCTTTATTATGATTCCCGTCATCCACTTTGGTATAAACGCCCAGATTGGTTTGCAGTTATGGGTGTTCCTTATCTTTATGACAACAGAGATTTACGTTTAAGTTATGTTATGTAGTTTGGCAAGAAGCCGTTAATCCTTATATTGTCGTTGAATGACTTTCATCAGGAACACAAAAAGAAGATTTAGGTCAAACATTGCGAGATGTGGAAAAACCTCCTGGCAAATGGGAAGTTTACGAGCCAGCCAATTTTTAGAGTACCCTATTACGCTATATTTAACCGTTACAAATCTGAGTTTAGAATGTTTCAGTTAACTGGCGCTCGTTATACTGAAGTAAATTTATCAGATTTACGTTTTTGGATTCCAGAAATAGAATTAGGTTTAGGAGTGTGGCAAAGCATTTATAAAAATATAAATATGCTTTGGTTACGTTGGTATGATAAAGATGGTAATTGGGTTTTAACTCCCACAGAACAAGAAAGACAAAAAAGTGAAAGATTAATTTTACAACTCCGTGTGCTTGGTGTTGAACCTGATCTTAGATTAGTTTTAATCAATCAAACTAAGCTCGTTTTTTTAACACAGAGGTACGCGGAGGTAAGCGCAGAGGTTCGCAGAGTGGAAATGTTTTTTTAGTCTTTCTTAATACCCTTTATTGAAACCTCAATAGCATTGCTATTTTGGTCAAATTAACCACTACATTATTAGTAAAGAGCATATGAAAATACACTAATGAATGCGATGTCTAACGAAAAGACACAAAGTGTCTACGCATCTACCCTAGCATCTATTATCAATACAGAAAACGCTGTCTTACCTTGGGAAAAACTCGAACCCAGTCACCAACAACACATCCAACAAGCAATAGACTCTCAAACCCATCCCAGTTGTATTGTTTATCCCCACACCCAAGCACAATTAGCCGCAGTTATAGCCACTGCTAACCGCAAGAAATGGTGTGTTCTTCCTTGTGGTAGTACCAGTAAACTCAATTGGGGTGGTCTAAGTAAGAATATTGATATTGTTGTCAGTGCGGAACGCATCAACCAACTAATAGAACACGCTGTTGGTGATTTAACTATCACCGTTGAAGCAGGAATGAAATTTGGTGAACTTCAGGAAGTTTTAGCCAAATCTCGGCAAACTTTAGCTCTCGATCCGGTTTTTCCTAATTCTGCTACCATTGGTGGCATTGTTGCTACTGCTGATACAGGTTCTCTGCGTCAACGTTACGGTGGTGTCCGTGACCAACTTCTAGGTATAACTTTTGTCCGTGCTGATGGACAAATAGCCAAGGCGGGGGGAAGGGTAGTAAAAAATGTTGCTGGCTATGACTTGATGAAGTTATTTACCGGTTCTTACGGTACATTAGGAATTATCAGCCAAGTCACTTTTCGAGTTTATCCCTTACCAGAAACCTCAGGAACAGTAGTGTTAACTGGAAAAGTTGAAGCCATATCCCAAGCTGTGACAATTCTCCAAGGTTCTGAGTTAACACCAACTCAAGCAGATTTGATATCAAATCAATTAGTTTTTCGCTTAGGTTTAGGTACAGGAATAGGTTTGATTACCCGTTTCCAAAGTATTAGCGAAAGTGTGAAGGAACAGTCAAACCGACTTTTATTAGTTGGTCAACAATTGGGTTTAGATGGGGCGATTTATTCAGCCGAAAATGAAGTTGAACTATGGCAACGATTACCAGAACAAATACATTCTAATGTTACATCTTCTCTCATTACTTGCAAAATAGGAGTAATGCCAACTACCGCAATAGAGGTTATCAATCAGATAAGTACTGGTTTAATTCACCTGAGCAGTGGTTTAGGTTTAGTAAGTTTGGAAAATGAAAATCAAGTTTTGACATTGCGTAATTCATGTCAATCTAATTATGGATTTTTAAGTGTGTTGGCTGCATCAGTAGAAATCAAGAAAAGATTAGATGTGTGGGGGTATACTGGTAATGCTTTACATATTATGCGGGGAATTAAGGAACAGTTTGATGGTAATTATATTTTAAGTCCTGGTCGGTTTGTGGGTGGGATTTAATATTTAAGATAACTAACCACAGAGGGACAGAGAACGTAAGAATTTAGGAGTCAGGAGTCAGGAGTCAGAATGTTTGAGAAATTGGTTAATTATCAAATAGGTATTTTTGGTGTTAGGCTGAAAAAGTTGACTGCTGATGGATGGCTGTTCGCGTAGCTTGCCGTTAGGCATTAGCTGAATTCTTCCCAGAGAACACAGAGGTAAAGAGAGGAAAGAGAAATGCAAGTTTCAGATGGTGCTGTCAATAATTTTGCTAGTATTAAGAATTTAAAAGGGTTTGATGAAAGTCATCCTCCTGATCCAAAGTTGATTGATAGTTGTGTGCATTGCGGTTTTTGTTTGTCTACTTGTCCTAGTTATCGAGTGTTAGGAAAGGAGATGGACTCACCAAGGGGACGCATCTATTTAATGGATGCAATTAATGAGGGTAAAATTGCACTGAATACGGTAACTATTGAACATTTTGATTCTTGTTTAGGTTGTCTTGCTTGTGTGTCAAGTTGCCCTTCTGGTGTACAGTATGATAAGTTAATTTCGGCAACTCGCCATCAGGTGCAAAGGAATTATAACCGCAGTTTACCTGATAAGTTAGTGCGACAATTGATTTTTTCTTTGTTTCCTAATCCTGACCTTTTAAGAATTTTACTTTTTCCCTTATTGGTTTATCAAAAGTTGGGAGTTTCTAAATTATTGCAGGCTACTGGGTTAATTAAAGCTATATCTCCCCGGTTAGCAGCAATTGAATCTATTTTACCAGAAATTACTCTCAAATCTTTTCAAGATAATTTACCGGATGTAATTCCTGCTAAAGGTGAAAAAAGATATCGTGTTGGGGTGATTTTGGGATGTGTGCAACGGTTGTTTTTCTCTCCTGTGAATGAAGCAACGGTGAGGGTTTTAACTGCAAATGGTTGTGAAGTGGTAATTCCTAAATCTCAAGGTTGTTGTGCTGCACTTCCTGAACACCAAGGACAAACGGAACAAGCGCAAGCTTTAGCAAGACAAATGATTGATAGTTTTGCTGATACAAATGTGGATTTTATAATTATTAATGCTGCTGGTTGTGGTCATACTTTAAAAGAATATGGTCATATTTTAGCCGGTGACCAAGAGTATGCAGAGAAAGCTAAAGCTTTTGCAGCTAAAGTTAAAGATGCACAGGAGTTTTTAGTCAATGTTGGTTTAACTGCTAAACTTTCACCATTAGCTGATCAGCATTTAACTTTAGTTAATCAAGATGCCTGTCATTTATTGCATGGACAAAAGATTAGTGTACAACCCCGTCAGTTGTTGAGAAAAATTCCGGGTGTGAATTTACGAGAACCAATAGATGGGGCTTTGTGTTGTGGTAGTGCTGGTGTTTATAATATGCTGCAACCGGAAGTTGCTGAGGAATTAGGTAAACAGAAAGTGCAGAATTTATTAAATACAGGTGCTGATTTAATTGCTTCTGCAAATCCTGGTTGTACTTTGCAAATTAGTAAATATTGGCCTGGACAGAATATATCAGTAATGCACCCGATGGAACTGTTAGATTATTCTATTCGCGGAGATAAGTTGAAATTGTAAAGTTCTATATGCTGACCTCTACAATATCTCCAATTTCTGTAAACAGTTGGGGATTTTGATAGCATAACGTGACATCATAAAACAGCTTATATTTTCTATGATTTTATGAAAATACTAGTCCTAAATGCTGGTTCAAGTAGCCAAAAAAGTTGTTTATATGAAATTCCTGATGCAAATCTACCTAACGAAGTTCTGCAACCTCTTTGGGAGGGAAAAGTTGACTGGAATCAAGAACGGAATGAGCCAGAAATTGCGGTAAAAACAGCAACTGGTGCGGTCCTACAAGAATCGATTGATGGTGACTCCCGTGCAGCGCACGTCGCCTATATGCTGGATACTCTGACTCGTGGTGCGACTCAAGTAATCGGTCAATTATCGGAGATTGATGTAGTGGGACATCGTGTGGTACACGGTGGATTAGATTACCGATATAGTGTAGTAATTACCGAAGATGTCAAAAAGGCGATCAAACACCTTTCTAACCTAGCACCAGACCATAATCAAGCCGCTGTTGAAGGCATAGAAGCCATTAAAAAAAGTCTAGGAACTATCACCCAAGTAGCAGTATTTGATACTAGTTTTCACAGCACCTTACCTGATGCAGCCGCAATCTATCCCGGTCCTTATGAATGGGTAGAAAAAGGTATCCGTCGCTACGGCTTTCATGGTATAAGTCACCAATACTGTGCCAACCGTGCAGCGCAACTTCTCAACCGAGATTTAACATCATTGAGGTTAATAACCTGCCATTTAGGTAACGGTTGTTCCTTGGCTGCTATTAAAAATGCTAAAAGTGTTGATACAACAATGGGTTTCACACCCTTAGATGGTTTAATGATGGGTAGTCGTTCTGGTTCCATTGATCCAGGGATTCTCATTCACTTGCTACGTCAATCTGATTACTCGGTTGAAGAGTTAGATTATGTTTTAAATAAAGCTTCTGGATTAAGGGGAATTTCGGGTATTTCTGGCGATTTACGGGAAATCATGACAGCCATTAACCAAGGTAGTGATCGCGCTCAACTGGCTTATGATATATACGTGCATCGTTTGCAGAGTGGTATCGGTTCTATGCTGGCTAGTTTAGGAGGATTGGATGCGTTAGTATTCACCGCTGGAGTAGGGGAAAAATCCCCAGGAATTCGCCAAGCGGCTTGTGAGGCTTGGGAATTTTTAGGTCTGAAAATAGACCCAGAAAAAAATCAACAGCAGCCAGTTGATGTAGATATTGCTACACTTGATTCTAATGTGCGTATATTAGTTATACACACTCAAGAAGATTGGGAAATCGCTCAACAATGTTGGCAGTTTTTACAAGAGTAAAAAATATCATTTTCAATATTTGAGTATGTTATTATCTCGTGAATTTATTATTACCCCTTTGGTAGCTTGTGTCTGCATTTTAGGAATTAGCTTCAGTCAATTACCCAGACTACACAAATTGTTAAATAGCAAACAATATCTCTCTGTGGAAGCTTTAGAAAAAGAACAGGGACAAGAAGGTTTACGCCTGGGTTTACTCCAAGAAATACCCACGTTCGGTTACGATAATATAATTGCTAACTGGGTATATATAGATTTTTTGCAATACTTTGGTGATAATGAAGTCAGAGATAAAATAGGTTATAGTTTAAGCCCAGAATTTTTTGAAGTTATCCTCAAACGTGACCCTAAATTTTTAGAAGCTTATCTTGGTCTTTTTGTCAGCACTTCTTTATATGCAGGGATGCCAGAAAGAACTATTGCTATTATGAACAACGGCTTAAAATCAATGTCTCCTACCTTGCCAGCAAAATCTTATTATATCTGGCGTTATAAAGGCACAGATGAGCTATTATTTTTATGTGACTCCCAAGCAGCAAGAAAATCTTTTTTGCAAGCAGCAGAATGGGCTAGTAAATATGATGATCAAGAAAGTAAAAATGTGGTTTTGATCTCCCAAAAAACAGCAGAGTTTCTTCAAAAAAATCCTGATAGTAAGTTTGCCCAAATTGCAACTTGGACAATGGTTTTACAAAATAATGTAGATGACAAAACTCGCAAACGAGCAATTCGAGAAATCGAAAATCTCCGAGGTAAAGTCGTGATTAACTCTGATGGAGTACCTGCTGTAACCTTACCTGAAAAAGATTAGATTTTAGAGATTTTAGGTGAACTCCAGAAAAAGAAATGCCCGATGTCATTCTGAACGTTTGCGGAGCGTCTCTGAAACATATAGTGAAGAATCTCCGAGATGCTTATTTTCGCTATGGCTTACGCCACGCTTCGCGAGTGATACACTCAGCATAACAAGACAGGATCATTTATTTTGTGGCTTACTCTAGTTGTCAGTCGTCACTGGTTACGTTCTTCCCAGTCCCCTTTATGTATTGGTATTGTAACAAATTAATAGAATCACAAAATCTGGAATTAGATATTAATGATCCAGGTTTGATTTATGGGGCTACGGTTTTTACAACCTTACGAGTTTATGATCATTCTCTTGATCATAATTTAACTAATTGGCAAGCCCATTGTTCCCGTCTGAAATTTAGTTTACAAACCTTTGATTGGACAGAACCAGATTGGGATTTTGTGCGTCAAGGTGCAGAAATTCTTTTACAACATTTTCCCGTTCTCAGAATTACTATTTTCCCCGATGGTCGAGAATGGATCACAGGCAGATTATTACCAGAAAACTTGACCCAAAAGCAAAAACATGGTATAATTGCTACTCTTACCAAGCCAGAATTTTGGCGCTCTCTCCCCAGTCATAAAACCGGCAATTACTTGAGTGCTTGGTTAGCAAGAAATATTGTGCAGTCTTCAAAAGCCGAAGAAGTGATTTTCATAGATGGTGAGGGAAATTGGCTAGAAACCAGCACCGGCAATCTTTGGGGATGGAAAGAAGAGAGTTGGTGGACACCACCGTTAACAGTGGGCATTTTACCTGGAATTGAGCGATCGCACATCATCACCCATCTAGAAAAGTGTCAAATTACCATCCAGCAGGAACTCTGGACACCAGAACTAGTCAAAAAATTAGAAGCGATCTCCTACACTAATAGTGTCGTAGAGATAATTCCGTTCCATACCGTACAACTGCCGACAGGATCGTTAGAATATAATCCTTACCATCCTTGTTATTCACAACTTCAAGGATTATTTCTACCATGACAGGAATACCATTTTGGTATATCTTAAGATAAGTTAACATAATTCTCATAATGCCCTCTCTTAAATTTTAGAGAAGTTACACTAACGCACAAAAGATACAGGAGGATAGACCTCAGTGAATAAAAGATGGAGAAATACAGGGCTATATGCGCTGTTATTTATAGTTGTAATTGCTTTAGGGACTGCGTTTTTTGACAACCAACCCCCACAAGTAGAAACATGGCGTTACAGTCAATTTATTCAAGAAGTTGAAAGCGGTAGAGTAGAAAAGGTCAGTCTCAGTTCAGACCGTTCTACAGCAATGGTTACGCCTAAATATGACCCCAATAAAAAGCGCGTAACCTTAGTTAACGATCCAGACTTAATCAATACACTAACTACTAAAGGTGTTGATATTGCGGTATTACCCCAAACAGACGAAGGATTTTGGTTTAAAGCACTCAGCAGTTTATTTTTCCCTGTATTACTTCTAGTTGGTTTATTTTTTTTATTGCGTCGCGCTCAAAGTGGACCCGGTAGCCAAGCAATGAACTTTGGTAAATCTAAAGCCAGAGTGCAAATGGAACCCCAAACCCAAGTAACATTTGGTGATGTTGCTGGTATTGACCAAGCCAAACTGGAATTAAACGAAGTAGTAGACTTTTTGAAAAACGCTGATCGCTTTACCGCCGTTGGTGCAAAAATTCCTAAAGGTGTATTATTAGTTGGACCTCCTGGTACTGGTAAAACCCTCCTCGCACGTGCGGTAGCTGGAGAAGCTGGTGTACCCTTCTTCTCAATCTCCGGTTCTGAGTTTGTAGAAATGTTCGTTGGTGTGGGTGCTTCCCGCGTCCGCGACTTATTTGAACAAGCTAAAACTAACGCTCCCTGTATCGTCTTCATTGATGAAATTGATGCAGTAGGTCGTCAACGGGGTGCTGGTTTAGGTGGTGGTAATGACGAACGGGAACAAACCCTCAACCAGTTACTCACCGAAATGGATGGTTTTGAAGGTAACACCGGCATCATCATAATTGCTGCTACAAACCGTCCTGACGTACTAGACGCAGCTTTATTGCGTCCCGGTCGTTTTGACCGTCAAGTGGTGGTAGACCGTCCTGACTACGCTGGACGCAGCGAAATTCTTAAAGTTCACGCACGAGGTAAAACCTTATCCAAAGATGTGGACTTGGATAAAATCGCTCGTCGTACCCCTGGTTTCACCGGTGCAGATTTATCCAACCTGTTGAACGAAGCCGCAATTTTAGCAGCACGTCGCAACTTAACCGAAATTTCGATGGATGAAATCAATGATGCCATCGACCGTGTATTAGCTGGACCAGAGAAGAAAGACCGAGTAATGAGCGAAAAACGCAAAACCTTGGTTGCATATCACGAAGCTGGTCACGCTTTAGTTGGTGCATTGATGCCTGACTATGACCCCGTACAAAAGATTAGCATTATTCCCCGTGGTCGTGCTGGTGGTTTAACTTGGTTTACCCCTAGCGAAGACCGCATGGATACAGGTTTATATAGCCGTGCTTATCTGGAAAATCAGATGGCTGTTGCTTTGGGTGGACGTTTAGCTGAAGAAATCATCTTTGGTGAAGAAGAAGTTACCACCGGTGCTTCCAACGACTTGCAACAAGTAGCGAGAGTTGCTAGACAAATGATAACTCGCTTTGGGATGAGCGATCGCTTGGGTCCAGTTGCTTTGGGTCGTCAACAAGGTAATATGTTCCTCGGTCGAGATATCATGTCTGAGCGTGACTTCTCCGAAGAAACCGCAGCTGCAATTGATGAAGAAGTTCGTAAATTAGTAGATGTAGCTTACGCACGCGCTAAGGAAGTATTAGTGAACAACCGCCACATTTTGGATAAAATCGCCCAAATGCTGATTGATAAAGAAACAGTTGACGCTGATGAATTGCAAGAAATTCTAGCGAATAACGATGTGAAAACTGCTGCTTTTGCATAGTTTTTAGTTGGTTTTTAAGACTTTTATAAGATTGGGGTAATTCTGGGTTTTCTGGAGTAACTCCAATTTTTTTTGAGCTTGGCTAATACCAAAATACAAAGAAAACAGGTATCAAATAAATTATGATACGTTTAAAACCCTGGCAATGGATCATCCTAGTCTCACCAATAGTAATAATTATCACCTTCCTACTTATAGGCGCAGCAACACAAATTCACGCTTGGGGATCAAGTTGGATTTGGGCTGTATTTACTGTTATATTTGTGGGTTGGCGTTGGTTGCTCCTACGCTGGACTAAACTTGCTGTAAATCAGACTGAAGCTGTATTTGCACAAGTGCAAGAAGAATTGGAATCTAGCACTGACAATAATCTAAATGTGTCATGTCAACTGGAAAAGACAAAACCCACCAAATAGAAGCAGCATTACAAAAAGTTCTGACTGATTCGCAAAATGATCGTCCAGTTTGGGAAGATCTACAAACTTTTTGGCAAAGATGTCAAGATTTAGTAGTTGTGATCGCACAAATTTATAACCCCGAAGTAAAATATCCTCTGCTGAATATTTAAATTCCCCAAGTCTATGGACTGATTCCCGGAACAGTCGATGATATGGATAAATGGATGCAGAAATTATCACCAGTTCTCAATCAAGTTACCGTTGGACAAACTTACCAAGCTTACTAAGTCTACCGTAAATTAGAACTATCTGCTCGCAAATTTTAGCGCGTTTGGAACTGGGCGCAATGGTTCTTAAATACCGTTGCTGCGGTAGCAAAAAAAGCCAGTCAAGGAGTTAGTAATCGTGCTTCTCAAGAATTACTAATAAATTTCAGTCACCTATTAAGAGAAGTAGCTTTGCGGAACTTATGCGAACAAGCGATCTCACTCTATACAGGAACTAAAATTGAATTAGCTACCCCCCCCACCCTACGCCAGCCTAAAACCCAAACCCTGCGAGACATTCTTACCAAAGCAGAACCCCCGGAAAAAGTAGAACAAAAGCCAGTTAATATTCTCCTTGTCGGACGTACATGTGTAGGTTCAAGTAGTTTAATTAATACTTTTTTTAAAAGTGAATTGGCTGTTGTTTATGTTTCACCCAGCACTGATATAATTCAAAATTATCATTGGACAACAGACACTGGAGAAACACTTAATCTTTGCGATACTCCCGGTTATGAACAAGTAAAACCCGATGATTTGCGAGATTTAGTCATTGACTATGCCACAAAAGCCGATTTATTGTTATTAGTTACTCCCTCACTAGATCCTTCTTTAGAAATGGATGTAGACTTTCTCAAAGAAATTAAAGCAGAAGTTGCAGATTTACCCATCATTACCATTGTCACCCAAGTAGATAAATTGCGTCCTATCCATGAATGGCAACCTCCTTATAATTGGAAAACAGGAAATAAACCCAAAGAAATATCTATTTGAGAAGCAAAAGTATATCAAAATCAACTGTTAGGAAATTACTCTACTTTAGTTGTACCCATTGTCACAAATTAAGTAAGAACTGGACACAATGCTTGGAATTTAGATGAATTATCTTTAGGATTATTATCAGCCATAAATCCGCCTAAAAAATATGGCAACAACCCAAGGAATTACTGACTTATAAAAAGTCCTATTTTAATATTTATCTCTACTTTATCAACAGGTTCTTCTACCCTAGTTTATCTTCTAGCAGAACAAATTCCTGTGGAACAATTACCCATTGTTATTGGTAAATTGCAGATGGCTTATGAACTGTTCCCAGTATTAAATACAGACGATTCTAAATCCCGCAATTTTGATTTATTTATTATCTCTTTGGCCTTTGTTGTTAGAAAATACTAGTAAACCAGATACTAACGCTTGGGTATTTGGTCATGCTTCAATAGAATATTTGACTCAAATTTAACCATTGAACAACTGCGGGAAAGACTTGATTATTATCTCAAACAGGTTTGATGCTAAAAATGGCTTATATATTGGCTTTATATCCCTCCCAGAAGTTAAGTTTTGGGCTAATAACTAAAGTGTGTTAAAACGCACTCAAATTAAGAAAGATAAAAATAAATTTAGTGGTTAAGCTATCTATCTGTTGATAAAAAATAGTCGGCTAAAACCGACTTTAGCTATAAGACAGGGAATTTACTCTCTGAGTATTTTCTTGTTGATATAGCAATCCGGAATCATTGGTGAGAAAATACTTAATTGATTATTGATTAAAGATCGCATAAATACCAAATAAATTTGTGTTTTGTAGCTGAAGTGCTATATTAAGGGTAATTCATAGTTTTAAATTCTAGTTTTATAGGTTACAAATGCAGTAATAGTATTTACTCATAATTCATTTAGGATTGCTATATAGATGTATATAATTTATACCCAAGCTTGCTATTGATTCCTAAATTCTGATAATAAAACTATCATACAGTCTATCTCGCTATGACCAGCCAAACACTGATTCAACCAGAAGAAATAGTCCATTTATCAGGTATCAGTTGGCATAATTATGAAAGTTTGCTCAACGAACTGAGTAAAAGTCGTCGTCTACGCTTAACTTATTATCAGGGTAATCTAGAAATTATGGTTCCTTCACCTGAACATGAACGTTACAAAGAAATTACTGGTCGATTTGTTGAAACTTTAGCCGAGGAGTCAGAATTAGATATTGATCCACTAGGCTCTACTACTTTCAAACAACCAGAATTAAGTGGTGCAGAACCAGATAAATGTTTCTACATCAAAAATGTTAATTAAATTCAAGGTGAAACCAGAATTAATTTACAACAAGATCCACCACCTGATTTACTTGTAGAAGTAGATATTACTAGCAGTTTAAAGGAACGCTTTACGATTTATGGAGAAATGGGTGTACCGGAAATTTGGCGATATGATGGTAAGGTATTTACTATCAATATTTTAGAAGATGGTAAATATATAGTTGTTGATGAAAGTTTAGCTTTTCCTAATTTACCTTTAACAGAAATTTCCAATTTCTTAGAAAATGCTGGTAGTAAAAAATATTGAGATTTAATCAAAGAATTTAGAGAATGGGTAAGGAGTCAGATTCAATAAAAATAGGAGCATCCCAAATGTGTAAGTTTATTGTCATGCTGTAGCTTGCTTCCCGCAGGGTATGAAGCGCAGCGCATGCTTCGCGTTCACGCAGTGTCCGGAAGGGATACACTTCACTCCGTTCCGTATGGCTTACGCCACGCTTCGCTAACAGAATGACAATTTACAACAGAAGTCAGGAGTCAGGAGTAAAACTCTCTTGTTGTCTAGGTTTCAATTTAGATTCTGTACCTCATTGATATGCAATTCGCTGTATGAGTTCATGATAGTTGTACTTCTCCAGTACGGTATCAACTCTGATTCATCAACATGATGTTTCTGACAACACTATTTTTAATAGAAACAGAAGATTTATGAATAAGAAAATTTATATGGGATTGATAATATTACCAGTGTATATTTCTAACTCCACTTTAGGTCTGATTATTAGTATTTTGTTGGTATCACAGTATATATGTATTGTGATAATTACTCACAATGCCTTGGTAACTCATGCTAATTTTCTGCCAGACTGGAAACGTATCTGCGCCAGAGATGACCAAACAGAAGATTGCTTGCGTTCAGGTAACTGTAAAGCCTGATGATTAGTAAGATAAAAAATCAAATTCTATTTTCTTCATTCAAGCTAACTTGATTATTACTAATAAATAACTCTTTACCAATATCAGCTTTTTTCTGTTTATAGTTATTCATCCCATACTGTAATTCCCATTTATTAATATTTGTCCATGTAAAATTCTCATGATTTTGTGGTGCATCATCATAAGTGATCAACCACTTATGAGGGCATTTTTTTAATGATTCGGCTAATCCTATATGGTCAAAACCAGTATGTAAATCTCCTCTTTTTCCATATAATTTAGATTTTTCGGCTTTCACATAAGGAGGATCTAAAAATATGAATACATTTTTTTCATCTCCATGTAAGAGTTGACGATAATCTAAGTTAGTAATTTTGACATCTGCTGTTAAGATATGCTCTAATTTTTCCAGACGTTCTATTGATGAATTAGTAAATCGTTTATGAAAAGCTTCTAGAGAAAAACCACCTGATTCTACAGTTCCACTGAAAGTAATTCTGTTGAGAACAAAAAAGCGGACTGCTCGATCTAAATCTGATAAGGTATTGACATCTACACTGGTTAACTCGGAAAATAGCAATCTGCCGTTTTTATGATGTTCTTTGATATGACGAACTTCAAAAACTAATTTAGATAAATCAGATTGGGCAAAATGCCAAAATAGAAATAGTTCCCGGTTTAAATCGTTAATCCAAATCTTTAATTTAGGAAATTTCTGTTTTAAGTAAATAAAGACAGAACCACCACCGACCAAAGGTTCTCTGAATTGGGTGAACGTTTCTGGTAAATATTCAGATATTTTTTTGATTGCTCTTGATTTACCACCAGGATAACGGAGAGGGCTTTTAATCATAAAAAAATGCGTATAATGGCCAGATATTTCTATTTTCAGGTTTGGATTATTATCGGCTTCTAAAGCTAAGTTTAGAATAATTTCTTTTTGCTTTTCCTTGAATATGTTCGTATTAGCTTGTGAGAAATATTCTCTTCCTTGCATTGTAGCATCAGGAAAAACAATAGAACCAACTACATTTTTCCCAGTCAGCTTTAATTTAGTAACAAAATTAACTGGGTCACTATTCAGTGCTCAAGCATCCAAGTTAGAATATAGAATTAATTTGAATAAACCATCTTGAATATCAGGAAGTTTAGGTAAAGATTCTGTTGAAGAATTTTTAGATTATTGAAACTCACTCGTCAGTGAACCAAAACCCCAGTTTGACGAGAAATGAAATCATAAGAATTTAATGCCTTTTCAAAAATTGATACAAATCTTTCTTAAAATGAATTTTTATTCCAATGCAAAGCAGTTTAAGGATATGCTAGTATTTCGTTAATTTGAGAACTCACAAATTCATCATTAAACTTCTGATTAGTAAGCTTATTTTTGCTTGCTTGTCCTTTTTTATGGCTTTTTTATGCTGTTTCATAATAAGCAAGTATAATATAAATGTTCAACAGATTCATCCATGAAATCGTAGAGTATTGAATTTTATCTATATCTCCATCTCGTCCTTTATCTTTAATCGCTGGAATTATGGTTATAATTTTAGATGCATTGTATGTAGCATAGATCCTCGCAAATGGGTAACTTCTAGTTCTTTTAGGTGAAACCCATTTAGAATAAGCAATTTCAGTTATAGACGACTTTATCAATCCATAAACACCTGCTTTATGAAGATCAAAATTATCTATATAATATAAATTTCATTTAACTTTTCACCTCAGTAAGTTTTATAGGTGACTCCTTTGATAAATCCTCTAAAATGTATAATTACAGCCATTAATGCAGTATTTTTTAAGTATTGTCTAAAATATTATATATTATATTTTTGATGGCATATCTAGAGCAATTTAATCAGACCATTCAAAAACATCTTCAGTCAGCTTATGAATCGTTCAGCACCCTATCAACCTTTGTTGTTGCGAATTCTGCATGGTGTCAGTGGAATTTTAGTAATTGCGGCAATTATTAGCGGTTTCTTAGTTTACAACACTTTTGATAAAAGATTTGGCAAAATCCCAATTCCTAAAATTGATCCTATTCAGGATATTCATGGTACTGTGGGGTTATTTTTCTTACTTTCATTACCAGTTTTTGCTCTTTATAGCTTTCATGCGGGAGAAAAGCGTTTATTACAACCAGATTTTTTACAAAAACTCTCACAAGTTGCTAAACCAATTTGGTGGGTAAGTCTGCAACGTTTAACAAATACTTTGATGCTTATTGCTGCAGTTTTGGTAGTAATATCTGGCAGAATGATGAAGGAAGAATGGCTACCGATCGGTGAACTTAATCACGTATGGTATTATTTTCACCTAACAGCTTGGGTGATTATGATTTTCTGTTTAGCAATTCATGTTTTGATGTCTGCTAAGGTGGTTGGTGCGCCGTTGTTATTATCAATGTTCTCATGGAAATTCCGCCATGAAGATAGTCCTACAAATTGGTTTAGTCGTTTGCGTGGTTGGTTTAGTAATTTTCCCAATCATTTGCAAGCGGGAATTAATCAGTTTGTCCAGGGCAGTTTAATCTTAAAAATTGTTGAGGTGGTTGTATTGGGTGGTGTGATAACTGCATTTGTTTTACCATTGTTTTTCTCTGGTGGGGAATGAGTGAAGGAATTGAGTCACTTTGATGTTTAGTTTCTAACTACTGTTTAAAGAAAAATGGGATATTAGCTTGTGTACATTCAGAAAGAACTTATGAACATAGTGGCACATCTATAGGGGGAAATAAACCAATAAACATGGGTCAGGGATATAGCACAATTGCCTGGATACCAGAAAGTGAAGGGAGTTGGGTATTACCTTTAAGACATGAACGAATCACAAGTGCCGAAAGTCTAGTCTGTTGATAAATTGACCCCTGGAAGAGTTGCTCAAGGGTTGGGTGGAGTTTTTGCAGTCATTGGTACTCCCACCTGTGCACCCAAACCTCGCGGAAAGTCTCCTGGTTAGCAAACAGGAAAAAAACGTCGCCGTAAAAACCGATGCCCAGTTGTCAAAAAAACAGTACCTTGACCATTTAGAGAACCATCAACTACTGTTTAATACTCAAGATTATTCATTATTTCATTACGTCTCTGATTAACTCAGCCCTCCTGGGTCATTTTCCTTAGCTTAGTCTAAACTTCCGTTAGAAAGTAAACTCTTTAACTTTTGGTTTTATAGGATTCACATATGTTTGAATAAACGTAAATATTCTGTTTTACATCTTACTTAAACAACAGATTTTGGAGTTTTTATAGATGTGGTTTTCTACCTAGAGTCACACAAGTAAGACTACCTATAGAGAGATATCTAGAATTTGAGGATTTAGCAAAATAGGGTGATATTAGCCTTGAGGATAAGAATATGAGGAATTTAGCACTAGTGAGTTTAGCTGGATTTTTGGTTACTGCTGCTGCTTTTGCAATACCTAAAGATTCTGTAGCTATGAACGCGCCCCAAACTTTATTATCTCAAGAATTAGCCCGAAAAAATCCTTCACCTAGTTCTTCACCTAGACCTGTTAGTACTCCTCCCATGCCCCGTATGCAGTAAATAGGTAAAATATTAAGGATAAGGATAAGGAAGGCGGTAATTTGGGAACGTCTTCCTTTTTTACTGTAAAGACCGAAATATCACTCTCCCTGGATTTTGTTCTTGATTAATTCCTGTGTATTATCGCAAATAAGTTAAAATTTCTCCTGGTGTACCTCCGTAGTATAGTTGGAGGTCATCTTTTGAATAAGCGCAAATATAAGCATAGAGTCCTGATAATTGTCTAATTTTTACATCATGACCTGCTAGAATAGCTTTATCAGCTACTTTTTTCAGGATACGCCGTGATTCTTGTTGTAGCTTTCCCCACCAGGAATAACGTTCGGCTGGGGGAACAAATACTAGGGAATGTATGGCTTCATCCATGTCAATCCAAGCATTTAAGTTTAAGATGGGGTCTGTATTTTCCTCATATTTTTTAATTCGTTGCAAGCGATCACTCAATGCTTCAATATAAAGATGGCACTGTTCTGGCTGGGAATCTAACGAAACAACATCAAAGCTAAACACACTCTTTAAGGCATGATGTAAATCAGGTTCTATTTCAATTAATTTGATATATGGAAGTACAAAACCTGTTAGTAAATGCACATATTCATAATTATATACCTGAGCAATATCTGATTTTAAAGAGGCTTCTTTTGATAAAGATAAACCTCTAGCTTGGACAGCACCATTTATTCCAGGGTAGATGATTTCATCACGGATAAATGGCAAGTGGTAAAGATTTACATAATCTTCATCTTCTGTTGCGCCAACTTTTTGAACCATTTCTAAAGCGCATTTTCGCGAAGATGTTGCTAAGTCTTCTGGAACACACAACAATTTACGGTGAATTTCATTCCATAAATCGTCATCATCTTGACTTTGGGGAGGTGTATCTCCTAGATAAAAATTTAGTTCTAGGTCAGAATTAAAAGTATCATGTAATTGAATTAATTTAGGTTTATTATGAATATCTATTTGTGTAACTGGTGTATGATTTAAAAGCGTGTGAAGTTCTTGCAGCACTTGTTCACATAAATCATTTCCTGGATATTGTGGATATTCTACCAAGGGTTGATTCAATGATGCTTCTAGTCCGTATAAACTAAATTATAAAACTTGGGCTAATTGTGAGTTTTCTGTGGTAAATAGTTGATGTAAATGCTGCATTATGGCAATAATAAAGAGAGGGCATTGGGTAGAAGAAAATTAATTAGCTTTTTCCTCTTGGATCTTTTTTTCTTGAACTGATAACTGATAAATGATTCAATGTATGCCGCAAAAGGGATCGCGTTCTTTATCAATTTCGTTAGGTTGTAATTCTAATTCGGCACGATAAACACATCCTTCTTGTTTAAGGCATTCTTGATTATCTGATGTCCAATAAGGTACTTCTCCAGCATGCATTCGCAAGATACCTTTGTTGTCGAGTGTGACATGATATTGACAGGGGTAATCTGTGGTGATGTCTGGTTTGCTAAGTCCGCCAATACGAATCCATTTTTTGGTGTTGGTTTCGCTATCTGTTTGATAGATATAGAAGGTGTGTTGACCATTTTGTGGAAAGGGGGGTAAGGGATTACTAATTAATCCTTCTCCTGGTTCGTTGATACCATCTTGTAAATAATAAAATGTTTGCAGTGGTGTATTTCTATTATGATCAATTGCAAATACTAAATGATAAGCATCTGGTTGATCAACTGTTGCTGATTCTAATACATTGATGGCAATATCACCATCAGTTAAGTCTTTATGGGGTTGTTCAATGGCGATATTCCACTTCAATTTACCATCAGTAAACAAACTGGTCGTTTCTGAGTGTGCTGAGATGACATCATTGAGATCAATGCCATGAACATCTATTAAATAATGGGCATTTCCTTGACAAAGGAAAACGCTAAATTGCAGGGTTTGGTCAATTTCAAATTGGACTTTTATATTTTTGAGAAACTCTGGTTCTTCCATGTTTAGTTTCTCCATTAATGTTTTACCGTCGTAGCTTCCCCACAGGCGTAAATCTCCATCTTCGTAGTCTTGACGATAAATGATGTTTGTTAATTGGATACCTTGCCAATTAGTACGCACTTTGGCGACGCTTTCCCAAGGTGCTAGTTGATAAAGTTCTTGTCCGGCGTTGAATATGGCCAGGAGTTCATTGCTTTGGGTTTTGCGTTTGAAGTTGCAAGGTAGATAATAAAAGAGGTTTTTGACATCTATTTCTAGTTGGTTTGCACCTTTACGTAGTAAGCTTTTAGATTCTTCGGGGTCAAATCTTAATCGGCGTAGTTTTTCGGCGTAACAAGCACCGGCTGAGGTGGCAAGTTTGGTAAATTCTAAAACGAAGGTAATTCGTTCTGGGTTCCAAACAAAATAGGGAGATTTGCTAAATTCTCTATAAATTTGTTTTTGTACTAGGTCGAGATTGCAAGTTTTACCGGAGAGAATTAACCAATCTACTTTTTGTTTAGTTTCCGAATCTAAACGGCTTTCCATTAGTCCTTTAGCAATACCAATGGCTTCTTTAATTGCAGAAGTTGCAGTGCGTTCAAATTGCTCACTGTCTAATCTGAGGGAGATAGCATTGGGAATGATTATTTGGAATTTAACTGCGCTTTGGGCAAGTAGTTCACTAATGTGTTGTTCGGAAAGGGTGAAAGTTAATAAAGAAGTATCTCCTGGTAATTTTTGTCCTAGTTTGAGTTTTGCAGCTTCGGCATGATCCCAAAGGGTGTAAAATGTTTGGAGGCGTTGTGGTGCTTGTTGCCAACGGGTAGGTAATACTTTTTCGGCTGTGTCTAAGGCATCTTTAAAAGCAACATCACCTTCAGGATTTTCTTTATCTACACACTTTAATAAACTGCCAATTTTAAATTTTCCGTCTTCTAGAAAGCGTTCGTTTAATTCGGAGTTGATGAGGTCTTCTAGTTTGTCGCTTTCGATATCACCTGTGGTAATTGCTGTTAAGAGAAAATCGGCTAATACAATTTTTAAAAGCCGGAATATCCGCAAGGTGATTAATTCACCACCTAATTGTAAGTGTCCCGATGAACCTAATAATTTGGGGGTAAGTTTATAATAACGTCCACCTAAACCTCTGTCTTCATTATCTGCAAATAAGGGAGTTTTATCTTCTAATGTCAGTTCAATTAATGCTAGGTCTGTAGTCCCACCACCGATATCTAAAACTAAAATATTTTGTGACCATTTATTTTTTTCTTGACGACAGCGAGTTTTAAAAGATTCAATGCCAATATTCAGATTTCCACCAAATTCTCGCCATAAAAAGAATATAGCTACAGAAACAGCTTCATCATAAGCAGTTTGCACATCATCCATACCTAATTCTTCGACTAGGGCTTTAATTTCTTTGCGAACTACTGGAGGTGCAACTGTAGGATAGGTGACAACTGCTGTTAATAGATCACCTTCTGAAAATCTTCTTCTAGCCCGTTGGCGATAATCTTCAGTTAAATCAATTAAATGCGCCCACGCGGCTTGAATTAATCGGTTGACTTCAATGTTTTGTTCTTCTCCACCTAAGATAACTGGAAAAGTTCGATTTTGACCAAAATAGCGTTTGGGTGAGTGATGAAATCTACTGATAATATCCTTGACAGAACTAATTGTACCTTGAGCGATCGCTTTTTTGCGATTGTCCCTTGCTTCTCTACCCATTTGCAATTTTAATGGTTCTACTTGATCAATTTCCATCTCACTGGGAATTTCTGTATCTCGTCTGTCAATATCCAAGACTACAGGAATTAAATTCTGTGATTCTAAGGTGGGAACACGGAAAACTTCGTGATATATCTGATAAAGTTTTTTGCTAACAGCACGGCGAAATCTATCACTATTTCCTAAACATAATTCAATTTGGCGAATTGCCTCTAAAAATTGCTCTTTGTTATCACTTTCAAAAACATCAATTAATTTTTCTGGTTCAATTTCTAAATTTCTGCTAATATTTTTGATAAACTTTTCCCACTCACTCACACCAATATCTGGTAAAGCAGAAGTAGCAGGAGAATTTAACCATTCTGCTAATCGCTGACGTAATCTTAATTCTTGTTCTCTGGGTAAAACTTCTACAATTGGTACTTCAATGGGGTCAAAAAGTGTAACTGTGGAGTTCGAAGTTCCAAAATCTAAAGCAAACCAACCAGGAAATCTTCTTCTGGGTTTTTCATTGAGTTTTTCACTCAATTGCTGACTTAATTTATCTAGATATGTGTCTAGTTCAAAGGGGTTCATTTGTGTATCCGTTGTGATTGTTTCCAAATTTGATAAGAACCAAAGATTAGAAGAGACTCCCATACTTTTACGAATAGATAATATGGGGTTTCCTATCATATCAGAATCAAAATACTCAATAATACGCTCTAAGTTACAGTTGACTGCTTCGGTTAAAGGTTTTTCTAACTGACAAAGATATTGACCTAGTTGACATAAGTTAGAGATTTTTCGGGGTGTGGCGGAGTTAAAGTGTTTATATGTTTTTTGAATTTCTACTGCTAGTTCCGTGGGTGTTCCTCTGACACTACAAGTAATGTGATAAATATGGATAACATTGCTGTTAGTAGCAACAATTTGGATAGCAGGGAAATCCAAACATTTATTTTCTTTAACCCGCAGTTGATAGCGTGGTGGAAGATAAATTTCCACAGGCATAATAGGTGACAGGTGACAGGTGACAGTGAAGAAACTAACCACTGACTAATAACTAATAACTAATCACTAATCACTAACCACTAATAACTAATAACTAATAACTAATAACTAATAACTAATAACTAATAACTAAT